>DASSSM010000215.1:0-9712 GCA_035708425.1 Pseudolabrys sp. | reverse complement strand
TTGTCCACCACCTCGTAGACCATGTGATGGAGGCCGGAACCGTCATCGGTGTCGCCGATATACATGCCCGGCCGTTTGCGGACCGCGTCGAGGCCCTTGAGGACCTTGATCGACTCGGCGCCATAGTCGGACGGGTTTTTGCGGGCCGGTTCAGCCATTGACGGCACCCTTTGCGCGGTCAGAAAAATGAGTCGGAATCGACAATTTGTGTGACATGAAAAGAAGGCCCCGTACAGGCCAAAGTCATTGGTCTTAATATGTTGATTTAGCAATGTTTTTTAAAGAGGTCACCGTGCAAAAATCCCCACTTTTTTCGCCGTTTTTTAGCCCCGATTTACGACTCGAAGACGGTGAAAAACGTGCGTCCGAAAGGTAGTCAAACTGTCGTGCGTTGGCTTGAAGCGCCTGCAGGGGACGCGTCATGGAATTTAAGCCGGTGGCGCCACCCGCCCGTTCGAATTTGTTCCTGATGAGTCTGTTCAGCCGTCCACTCGAAGTGCCGCACCGATTGCGCGCGATCGTGCGCGCGCGGGAGTCGAGCATCGTCGTGATCGCCGTGATCGTCGGCGCCATCGCGGGCCTTGCCGTCGCCGCCATGGGCGAAACGGTCGGGTTTATGCATCAGCTTTTCTTCGGTCTCGATCCCGGTGAGCGGCTGTCAGGCCGGGTCGCGCTCGACCCGATTCGGGCCTTCGTCGTGCCGAGCCTTGGCGGGCTGCTGTTTGGCTTGGTGACGGCCTTCATCACGCGGCGCCGCGGCACGGAAGTCGATCCGATCGAGGCGAACGCGCTGCACGGAGGCCGCATGTCCATGCGCGGCAGCCTGATTGTCGCCGCGCAGACGGTCTGGTCGAGCGGCATCGGCGCTTCGGTCGGGCTGGAGGCGGGATATACCCAGATCGCGAGCGGCATCGCCTCGGCAATCGGGCGTTCGTTCCGTCTGCGCCGAAGCGACATGCGCGTCCTGGTCGGCTGCGGCGCGGCGGCTGCGATTGCTGGCGCCTTCGGCGCGCCGCTCGGCGGCGCCTTTTACGGTTTCGAATTGATTATCGGCAGCTACTCGATCGCTTCGCTTGCGCCGGTCGGCATGGCATCTCTTGTCGGTTATCTTACTGCGCGCGTCTTTACGCCCGACCGTCTCGGCATTGAAACGGGTGCGGTGTCGAACCTTGCGGTTCATGACGTCGCGATCGCAGCGTTTGTCGGCGTGCTTGCGGCGGTCTTCGGCATCGTCCTCATGCGCGGCGTCGCTGCTTGCGAGAAGCTGTTCACGCGATTGAAGGTCAAACCGGCGCTGCGTCCGATGATTGGCGGTGCGCTGGTCGGCCTGCTTGCAATTCTGTCACCGCAGGTGATGTCGTCAGGTCACGGGGCCTTGCATCTCACCGGCATTTTCAAATTGCCGATCGCCACCATCGCATTGATCTTCGTGCTGAAGACGGTCGCATCGATGATCTCGCTCGGCGCCGGATTCCGCGGCGGACTTTTCTTTGCTTCGCTGTTGCTAGGCGCGCTGGGCGGACAGCTGTTCGCCCTCGGCCTCGGTGTGGTCTTGCCGGGCTTGCACGTCGATCCCGATTCCTACGCCATCATCGGCATGTGCGCGCTTTCGGTCTCGGTGATCGGCGGACCACTGACAATGACGTTTATCGCGCTGGAGACCACCGGCGATCTGTGGCTCACGACGGCGGTTTTGATTTCTGCAATTGTTGCAATGCAGGTGACACGCGAGTTCTTCGGCTATTCATTCGCCACCTGGCGCTTCCATCTGCGCGGTGAGTCGATCCGTGGCGCCGCCGATGTCGGCTGGATCCGCGACCTGACGGTCGGTCAGATGATGCGCGCCGACGTGCGCACCGCATCGGCAGATCAGCCTGTCGCGGCGTTTCGCGAAGCCTTTCCGCTGGGTTCGACCAACCAGGTCATTGCAGTGGACGAAGACGGCCGCTATGCCGGCATGGTCATCGTTGCGGAAGCCCACGCCGCCGAGCTTGGTGCCACTGTTTCCGTGCGGAAAATTCTGCACCATGCCGACCACATGTTAGTCCCTCAGATGACGGCGCAGGAGGCGATCGCGGCCTTCGACCGCTACGAGGCCGAGGCGTTACCAGTGGTCGACTCGCTGGAGCGCCGGCAGGTCACCGGCCAGCTGAGTGAGGCGCATGCCTTGCGCCGCTACTCGGATGCCTCGGAGCGCCAGCGGCGCGAGCTGCTCGGGGAAACCTAGGTCCTCGGCTCGTCCGAGGCGAGCTCGTGGACGCCCAGGTTCATCTGCGGGAGATGCCGAAACGTGGGCTCATAACTTGGAATGGGCGTATTGAACGCAGCGAGGCCCGCGGCCAGAAGCTCGATGCGGTCGAGTTCGGCGCGTGTGTTGTCGAAGGCGCGAAGGAGCTCCTTCCTGACCCGATCAATTGCTGCGTCCGTTCCCAATGTTCCCATTGCAGCCCCTGTCCTATCCATGGGGTCAAAGCGATTGCCGAGCGATAGTTCCTATTTTCCAACAATTGATCGGATTTCGATTAAGAAAACGTGAGCGGACCGTTCGGGAACCGTCAGACCTGTTCCACCGTGCCGCCTCGGACGAGGAAGACTCGCGCGCGTCCGACGATATCGCCGAAGGCGGCGGGATCGGCACCAGTCATCCAGACCTGCGCGCCAAGCTGGGACAGCGCGTCGTAGAGCGCAGCGCGCCGCGACGGGTCGAGATGGGCGATCACTTCATCCAGCAGAAGCAGCGGTGCGAAACCCGTCATTTGCTTGATGAGACCGGCGTGCGCGAGCACCAGGCGAATGAGCAGGGCCTTCTGCTCGCCGGTGGAGGCGTCGGCAGCCGGAATGTTCTTGCTGGCATGCGAGACGACGAGATCGGACAAATGCGGTCCATCAAGCGTGCGCCCGGCGGCGGCGTCGCGTGCGCGATTGTCCTTCAGCAGCGAGCGATAGCGATCCTCGATTTCAACCGCGCTGTGGTCGGGCAACAACTGCTCCATCCACCCCTGCAGGGTGATTTGGGCCTGCGGAAATTCGCGCGCGGTGTCGCGCGATGCCTCGAGAGCCGCCGACAAGCGGTTGGCGGTTTCGGCGCGGGCCGCAGCAACAGCAACCGCGACCTCCGCCGTTTCGTGCTCGACCGCGTCGAGCCAATGAGAATCACCGGGCGAATCTTCGAGCAGGCGATTGCGCGAACGCAAGCTGCGCTCGAGCGCGGCCACGCGGCTTGAATGCTGCGCGTCGACTGCGAGCACCAGCCGGTCGAGAAAGCGGCGGCGCTCCGACGCCGGCCCGTTGAAGAGAGGGTCCATGGCCGGCGTCAGCCAGACCACCCGCAAGTGATCTGCGAAGGCAGTTGCCGAGCCGACGCTTTCGCGATCGATACGGCATTTGCGCGTGGGGATGGATTCTTCGCCCGCGGGCGGGTCGATGCCGGTGCCAAGCGTAGCCAGCCCCAGCATACCCTCGATCTCGGCCGAGATTGCCCAGGCGCCGTCGCCTTCCGAGAAGGCCAGCTCTTCAATCGTTGCCCGCCGCAAGCCGCGGCCAGGAGCCAGAAGGGAGACCGCTTCGATCAGATTGGTCTTGCCGGCACCATTCGCGCCCGTGAGCACAACCGGCCCGGCCCGATCAAGCTGGACCTGTGCAGCATGATAGCTGCGGAAATTACTCAGCGTCAGGCGACGAATGAAGGCGGCGGTCATGCCACATCGTCATGCCCGGCTTTATGGCGGGCATCCACGTCTTTTATTCGTCCGCACTAGCAAGACGTGGATGGCCGGGACAAGCCCGGCCATGACAAAAGAAATCAACTGCGGGTTCAACCTCAGACCCGCATCGGCATCAGCACGTAAAGCGCGCCCTTGGCGTCCTGATCCTGGATCAATGTGGGCGATCCGGGGTCGGCCAGCTTGAGAACGGCAACTTCGCCTTCGATCTGGGCGGCAATGTCGAGCAGGTAGCGTGAGTTGAAGCCGATATCGAGCGGATCGGCGGCGTACTCGACTTCAATTTCTTCCGTCGCGCTGCCCGAGTCGGGATTGGTGACCGACAGCACCAGCCGTCCGCCAGTGATGGACAGCTTAACGGCACGGCCACGTTCGCTCGAAACCGTCGAAACGCGATCAACTGCTGCCTCAAAGTCCTTCTTGTCGACGACAAGATTCTTGTCGTTATTGACGGGGATCACCCGCGCATAGTCAGGGAAGGTGCCGTCGATCAGCTTTGAGGTGAGCACAACATTGCCGATCGTGAAACGGATTTTGCCACTGGAGAGTTCGACGGCGACGTCACCTTCGCCGGTTTCGATCAACCGCTGCACCTCGCCCACCGTCTTGCGCGGCACAATGATGCCTGGCATTCCGGCTGCGCCCTGCGGCAGCGGTAACTCGACCTGGGCAAGGCGGTGTCCGTCGGTCGCGACGGCGCGCAGCGTGCCGCTTTTGGCGGTGCCTGCCACATGCAGATAAATGCCATTGAGGTAGTAGCGCGTTTCCTCGGTCGAGATCGCGAACTGGGTCTTGTCGATCAGCCGCTTGAGGTCGGCCGCCGCGAGCTTGAAGGAATGGCTCATCTCCCCCGCCGCGAGATCCGGGAAGTCGCTTTCCGGCAATGTTTGCAAGGTAAAGCGCGAACGGCCGGCCCGCAGCGCGAGCACGGCGCGGTCTCCGGAGCCCTCGAGCACAATCTGCGAGCCTTCGGGCAACTTGCGTACGATTTCGTAGAACATATGGGCAGGAACGGTGGTCGATCCGCCGGGAGAGACTTCCGCGGCAATCGAGTCGGTGACCTCGAGATCGAGGTCTGTGGCCTTCAGGCTGAGCTTGCCACGGTCGGCCTTGACCAGCACGTTCGCCAGAATGGGAATGGTATTGCGCCGCTCAACCACGCGATGCACGTGACCCAGCGACTTTAGAAGTTCTGCACGCTCGACTGTAACTTTCATCGAAAAATCCGCTTCGGCGCCCTTGAAAATACTCCCGAACCAGGCGCGACGGCCGGCCGGCGTAACGCGGAATGCGTAGCCGGAGGGCAAAGGTGACGTGCCAGCGCAAAAATCGCAAGAGTGTAGGGGCTTAGCGCAGGCCTTTCCCCAGGCTCTCCAAGCGCCCCGGCGTCCATGGCTGACGGGTCCCGTTGCCGCAAAGACGTCTGTGCCCGTCACAGGTCTGTACCTGGCCGGGCATGACGTCGAGATCAAGTTGGCGATCGCTACTCCTGCAGCTGCCGCTTGAGGATCTCGATCTCCTCGGCCAGCGCCATGTCGTTGCCGACAAGGCCTTCGATCTTGCGCACCGCATGCAGAACCGTGGTGTGATCGCGGCCGCCGAAACGCCGGCCTATCTCAGGCAGCGAACGAAGGGTCAGGGTCTTGGCGAGATACATCGCCACTTGGCGCGGTCGCACCACGTTTGCAGTCCGCCGGGAGGACAGCAGGTCGGATCGGCTAACGTTGTACTGCCGCGCGACGACCCGCTGGATATCCTCGATCTTGACCCGCTTGGGTTCCTGGGGGCGGATGAGGTCGCGCACTTCGCGCTCGGCCATCTCCAGCGTGACTGCATGCCCGGTGAGCTTGTTATGGGCGAGGAGACGATTGAGCGCGCCTTCCAGGTCACGGCCGTTGTGGGTGACGGTTTTGGCGATATAGCCAAGCACCGGCAGCGGGACATCAAATGCCGGATGGTAGGCACGCGCCGCCATCACCCGTGCTTTGAGGATTTCAAAGCGCAATTCCTCCCCGAGCGGGCCCATTTCCACCACCAGCCCCCCGGCGAGACGGGACCGAACGCGATCATCGAGGCTTTCCAGGTCCGATGGTGGGCGATCGGAGGCGATCACCACCTGCCGGCCCGCGTCGATCAGCGCGTTGAGCGTGTGGCAGAATTCGGCCTGCGTCGACTTGCCTTGCAGGAATTGCAGGTCGTCGATTACTAAAACGCCGATGCCACGGAGCGCTTCCTTGAAGGCGAGGGCGGTCTGCGTGCGAAGGGCCGATACAAAGCCGTACATGAACTTCTCGGCTGTGAGGTAGAGCACCTTGCGTTCGCCTGCTGCATTTCCCGCCCAGGTGACAGCCTGCAAAATGTGCGTCTTGCCGAGGCCGACGCCCGAATGAATATACAGCGGATTGAACATCACGGCGTCGCCGCGCTTTGCGCTTGCGACCTGTTTTGCCGCGGCATGCGCGAGCGTATTAGAGCGTCCGACGACGAAAGTGTCGAAGGTCAGGCGCGGGTCAAGCGGTGAGCCGCCAAGGGCCTCGTGTGCGCTGGGGTCACCGGCAGCTAGAGGTCGGCCATTGCCATTGATGTAACGGCCGCCATTGTCGCCGGCAGACTGATCCGTCTTTGCCTTGGGAAGAACGGCGGATTTAAGGACCGCCGAACGCACGATCAGTTCGACGCGCGTGACCTTTTCTTCCTGTGCCTGCCAGCAGGCGAGCACCCGCTCGGCGTAGTGCGACTGGATCCAGCTCTTGAGAAATCGCGTTGGCACGGACAGGCGTACGGCACCCTCTTCGATCGCTTCCAGATCCATGCGGGCAAACCAGCTCGAATAGACATCTTCACCCACTTCCGTCCGCAGGCGTTCTTTGACCCGCGACCAACTTTCTTGTTCCCCGGTAGACATTTTTCTTCTCGATCCGATTAAAGGTGGGACGGACTCGGTTGCCCGGCCTGGCGGAGGGACCGCCAACGCGCCGGAAACAGGACGCAACAGCACTCGTTCAATGATGTCGTCGTGGGATTTGAGGCCCGTCGGCTTGATCTGTTCGGCGAACGACATCGATAGGAAATCGAGCTGTCGCGCCTTCAGCCCGCAGGCGGCGGGGTGGCGCCTCGGATTCCGATCGTGAAAATAGGGGCCACACGCAAGGTGTGACGGCCATTATGGGTGCAATATGAATTCGGCAAGGATTGGCTCGCGGCACTGGCGATCGTAAAGTACGAGCCCGCACCGGACAAAACGTGTCCAAGGTCATCAACCCTGATCACCGAGACTCTCCCTGCGCCTGTCATGACGTCACCCCTCAAATAAGCTGCGGCTTTCGCCCTGTGGTTTCGTTTTTTGCCGGCTGTTGGCCACCCTGCCATTTGAAATCCTGATTACGTCTCGCTCGGTCTCACTAACTTGAAATCGTTTCGCAAATGGATGGCCTCGACGGCGAAACGGCGGAATTTGACGCAAGCGGCAAACCAAAGCCGTTCCCATCCGTCGATGAGCGTGACGTGGAACCTTGTTTCTGATCGCGCGCGAAGAATTCCCGCGCGTTTTTTCAAGATACACAAGCGAAATGCGCGGGCAATAAATTTCAGGCGGACTGAAACGACAGAGGAAAGGGTTACCTGCACCGAGACGCTTTCTAATTCAGAGATATTTTATCCAACGTGTTGATGAGTCGGATGGAATCTCATCGCTCGGACGGCTCATAGTTGCAGAGAGAGACGCGATTCTTTGAAACAAAACGAATGCAAAAAACGCCTGTCACATATGTATTTTTGAGGTCCCTGCGTCGCTTTCCTGTTAAGTCATTATCGTCGCGCAAAAAAATCTGAGCGAATTTTGACGTAACTCCCGATGCGCAAAGTCAGCTACCACCGCATCTGTTGCATCGCCTACAGCGATCTGAGCGGCCAAGACCGGGGCGAGCAAAATTTTCTGACGGCGCGATGACACTTTGAATATGTCGAGGGCCGAGTCCTTTTTCGGAGCGGCCCATTCAAACGTTTTTTAACAGAAATTGAAACGAACTAAGATGCGCCAGTCGGGAAGGGCGCTACCGCCGACTTATTTGCCAAGCTTGGCGATACGATGGGCGAGCCGAGAGACTTTTCGGCTGGCGTTGTTCTTGTGCACGACACCTCGTTGCGCGGCCCGCATGATGACCGGCTCCGCTGCCTTGAAGGCCGCCAGGGCCGCCTTGCGATCGCCGCTCTGGATCGCTTCCTCGATCTTGCGCACCGAATTTCGCAGCACCGAGCGCCGTGCCTTATTGACTTCGGTCCGGCGCGCGATCACGCGCGTGGCTTTACGGGCGGACTTGGTATTGGCCATCAATCTCTCATTCGCGGCTGGCGCCTCAAGCGGACCGTCCGCCAAAGCGACTAGGTTTTACAAGAAGTTGCGACGGCGGTCGAAATCGCCGGCAAGGCTGAGGCTTATAGTTAGGCCGTACGCGGGCGTCAACGTCTGCAAAGGCCCCTTACGCGACACGTTTGGCTCTGACCGCGTCGTGCCCAGAGACCACCGCGGCACGATCCGCCGCCGAGAAAGGTGCCAACGGCGGTCTCACGCGTGCCAGACCGGCGTCTCCGTGGATATGAGCGAGCAGCGCTTTTACCCCGGAGACCAATGGCTTTCCGTCGAACAGTTTGCGGATCGTGACGGCGGCTTCCAATGCGGCAGCATCGCCCTTGCTCCAGGCGCGTGCGCACAGATCGGCGTTGAGGTTTGCGGTGGCCGAGATGCAGCCCGCGAAGGGACCCGACCGTGCCTCGATCAGGCAAGCTTCGGTCGAAGGGAAGACCGCAAAGTCCGAGGACACCGCCGCGGCGGATCGTGCGAAGGCCATGTCGCCGGAGGAATCCTTCAAGCCCACGATACGGGTCGGAAACGTTTCCAGCAGTCGCTTGATTAATGTGACGTGCCACGGCAGGCCCGACATCGCTGGGAAATGATAAAGGTAGATCGGAATCGGCCTTTGCGCGGTCGCCTTCACGAGGGCGTCGATATAGGCGACGAGGCCATCGTCGGGTACACCCTTGTAGTAGAAGGGCGGCAGCACCAGCGCGCCGGCAAACCCGAGGTCGGCAGCATGGCGCGTGAGCGCGACCGCATCCGAAACGGCGGCGGCGCCGGTGCCGACCATGAGCCGGTCCAGCGGCAGGCCGTTGGACTTGTAAGCGTCCATGACTGTCTTGCGCTCGGCAAGCGAGAACGAGGTCGCTTCGCCCGTGGTGCCGAGGACGTTGAGGCCATCGCAGCCGTTGTCGAGCAGGTAGCGCGCGAGCTTGACGGCACGCTTGAGGTCGGGTGCGCCGTCCTCGTCGATCGGGGTCGCAATCGCTGCGATCACACCGGAAAGGGTCTTGGTCAACGTCGTCTCCGTCTGTCTGTCAGGCTCCTAGCTAGCCACTCACGTTATAGGCGGCAAGCGCCGCCATATTGACCAGCTGGTTGTCCTTGGCGCCGAGCTGGACGATCTGGACCGGGCGATCGAGCCCCACCAGCAGTGGTCCGATCACGGTGGCACCGCCGAGCTCTTGTAGCATCTTGGTTGAGATCGAGGCGGAGTGAAACGCCGGCATCACCAATACGTTGGCCGGCCCCGACAGACGGCAGAACGGGTATGCCGAAGCCAGCTCGGGATTGAGCGCCACGTCGGCAGCCATTTCGCCGTCGTATTCAAAATCGACCCGTTTGCCATCGAGAATCTTCACCGCTTCGATTACCCGTGCCGAACGCTCTCCGGGCGGATGCCCAAAGGTGGAGAATGCAAGCAAGGCCAGGCGCGGCTCATAGCCGAGCCGACGCGCAACGCCGGCAGCCTCGACGGCGATATCCGCGATCTCATGGGCCTCGGGCATCTCGGTCACCGCGGTGTCTGCAACGAGAACGGTGCGTCCACGCGCCACCACCACCGACACGCCGATGACGCGGTGGCCCGGCTTTGGATCGATGACGTGGCGGACGTCTTCGAGCGCCACGGAAAAAT
>DASSSM010000214.1:0-4521 GCA_035708425.1 Pseudolabrys sp. | reverse complement strand
GTTTTTGCAATCCGAGATCGGCGACGTGCAGATGCACCGGCTGATCTTCCTCATGATTGGTATTGGACAGGAATACCGAAGACAGCCGATCAAAAGTCAGCTTGCCATCCGGCTTGGGATAGGCAATCGGGCTGCACTCCGACGCCGGTTTGAGAGAGGCGTAGTCGGGCTTGCCGTGCTTAAGCGTACCGAACAGCGAAAATCCGAACAGGGTGTTCGTCCACATATCAAAGCCGCCGAGTCCGGTCCCGAGCGTGGTGCCGAAGCGCGTGAGAAGCGGCTTGACGTTACGCACCTTCCACAGATCCCTGCCGATTGAAGAAGTACGCCAAGCTCTCTCATAACCCGAGAGTTCGTCGTGCGCGCGACCTGCCTTGAGCGCTTCCGCGCAGGCCTCCGCCGCCAGCATGCCTGACGTCATCGCATTGTGCGTGCCCTTTATGCGCGGCACGTTCACGAAGCCGGCCGCACAGCCGATAAGCGCTCCACCGGGAAAAACAAGCTTCGGCACCGATTGGAAGCCGCCCTGCGTGATTGCGCGCGCGCCATAGGCGATGCGCTTGCCGCCTTCGAAGGTCCCGCGCACAAGCGGATGAGTCTTGAAACGTTGAAACTCCTCGAACGGTGCAAGATACGGATTCTCATAGTTTAGCGGCACGACGAAACCGACTGAAACCAGGTTGTCATCATAGTGGTAGATGAACGAGCCGCCGCTGATCGAGGTGCCGAGTGGCCAGCCGAAGGTGTGCTGCGTCAGGCCCGGCACATGCTTTTCCGGCGCGACCTGCCAGATCTCTTTAAGGCCGATTCCGAATTTCGGGACGTCGCGGTCTTTTGCCAAGTCGAAACGCTTCAGAAGAGTCTTGGTGAGGCTGCCGCGCGCGCCCTCGGCGAACAGCGTGTATTTCGCACGCAATTCCATGCCGCGTGTAAAACCGTCTTTATGCGCACCGTTTTTGGCAACGCCCATATCGCCGGTTGCGATACCTGCGACCGATCCATCCTGATCGAACAGAATTTCCGCCGCAGCAAAGCCAGGATAAATCTCCACACCGAGCGCCTCGGCCTTGGTCGCAAGATATTTGCAGACGAGGCCCAGTGAACCGATGAAACAGCCGTGATTACTCATCAGTGGTGGCGCAAATATCAGCGGAAAACGAATCGAGCCCCTTTCGGTAAGCCAGTAAAAACGGTCGTGGGTTACTTCGGTCTTGAGAGGCTTCTCGGGATCGGCACGCCATTCAGGCAGCAGGCGGTCAAGCGCCGAAGGATCGATCACGACGCCGGACAGAATGTGGGCACCGACTTCGGAACCCTTCTCCACGACAACAACCGAGATTTCGGCATTCAGCTGCTTGAGACGAATCGCGGCCGCCAGCCCCGCGGGCCCGGCGCCGACGACAACAACGTCGAATTCCATTGCCTCGCGCGCAGGTAGATCAGCCATAAAGGGCTCCCGATTCTTCCAAATCTAGCGCGGCCCGCCGCGAGTGGCTTGCTCGAATAAAACCACCGCGCCCGTTGGGTCTTTTATTGCGTCTCGCACGTTATAGTACCCGACACCTGATCATACCTATGGCGCCCGGACATTCATAACTCATGACGCACTGGTCCGTCCGAAAAACGCTCGCCGTGCTGGGACTGGTCTTCCTTCTACCTTCCTCTGCAGCACCACAAAACGCACCGGTTATCACCAACGACACCATCGGCGTGCTGCGCCAGCACCAGGCCGGTTCAATCATCCTTCCGGAAGGACAGCCTCCCTACCCGGCAGTCATCGTCCTGCATGGTTGCAACGGCGTATCGGCGAACACGCTTGCCTGGGCGCGCCGCGTCGCATCCTGGGGATACGCCGCGCTGATCATCAACAGTTTCACGGCGCGCCATCTGGTACAGGTCTGCGACGGCAGCAGAGCTTTGCCAGGTCCAGAGCGCGCCAAGGATGTTTTCGCCGGAGCCGCTTATCTGCGCACGCGCCCCGACATCGATCCCGCTCGGATTGCCCTCCTGGGTTATTCACATGGCGGCTGGACCGCACTCAACGCCTCGACCGTGAAACGCATCGAGCAGGAAGGCGCGCCTGCCTTTCGTGCAATCGTTGCGCTCTATCCGTTTTGCCCGCCCAAAATTGCGCCGCCCCTCGCCAGCGACATCCAGATACTTGCCGGCGAAGCCGACGACTGGGCGCCGGCCTCGAATTGCAAAGCCTTTGTGGAAAAATACGGCGAGGGCGCGCCGCATCGGCCTATTTTGGTGGTCTATCCCGGCGCGCGGCACTCTTTCGATGCAAAGCGGCCGGATCGGGTGTACTTTGGTCATCGGCTGGCTTACGACCCAACCGCCGCGGCCGACGCGTTCGAACGAACGCGAAAATTTCTCGATGAGCGCATGCGCCGCTGACCGCAAGGCCATGGTCCCTGACCGCACCGATGCCGCCCGCGACCTGCTCGCTTTCTACAGCGAGTTCGGGGTCGACGCGGTTCTCAATGAAGAACCAACCGATCGTTTCGCAGCAACCGAAACGCCGGTTATCGCGCGCAAAGTCGCGGTTGCGACGGCCGACGTCGAGGTAGCGAGTGCCGGTCATGCGCCGGCGCCTCCTGCCCCCGATGAAGCGGCCATGGCCGCGCGTGACGCCGCAAAGCATGCGGCAACGCTCGACGAACTGCGCGCCGTGCTCGACAGGTTCGAGGGTTGCGCCCTCAAAGCGACTGCAACCCAGTTGGTCTTCGCGGATGGAAATCCAAAAGCGCGGCTGATGTTTGTCGGCGAAGCGCCCGGCCGCGACGAAGACATCGAAGGCCTGCCCTTCGTCGGCCGCTCCGGCAAACTGCTCGACCGGATGCTGGCCGCAATCGGCCTCGATCGCACATCGGTTTACATCGCCAATATCGTGCCCTGGCGGCCGCCGGGCAACCGCACGCCGACCCCGCAAGAGTCGCAGATCTGCCTGCCTTTCATCTCGCGTCAAATCGAGCTGGCCGATCCGGACATTCTGGTCTGTCTCGGCGGCCCGTCAGCGCAAACGCTGCTCGGCATCAAGGAAGGCATCACCAAGACGCGTGGGCGCTGGTTCACCTTCAATACCGGAAAACGCGAAATCCGCGCCATGCCGACGTTTCATCCGGCCTTCCTGCTGCGCAGCCCGCTGCAGAAACGCTTCGCCTGGCGCGACTTCTTGGCGATCAAGAAAGCGCTCGGCTAGCCGGCCACTGCGAATTTGATCGCGAACAGCGCCGCGAGCACCATGACTGCCGGCGACGCCTCGCGCGCCTTGCCAGAGATGATCTTGGCGAGCGCGTAAGTGATGAAGCCAAGACCGATGCCGGTCGCGATCGAGTAAGTCAGCGGCATGGTGATCGCGGTGATGACGGCTGGCGCATACTCCGTGATATCCTCCCAGTCGATCTCCGCCAATCCGCGCGCCATCACGCAGGCGACATAGAGTAACGCAGCTGCCGAGGCATAGGCAGGAACCATTCCCGCGAGCGGGGCAAAAAACAGCGCCAGCAGGAAGAACAACCCGACGAAAGCTGCCGTCAGTCCCGTGCGTCCGCCGGCGGACACGCCGGCCGCGCTTTCGATGTAGCTCGTGGTCGTCGATGTGCCGATGACGGCGCCGAACATGGCTGCGAAACTGTCGGATATCAGCGCCTCTTTCATCCGCGCGAGCTTGCCGTTCTTCATCAGACCAGTGCGGTGCGTGACGCCGATCAACGTACCGGCGTTGTCGAACACGTCGATGAACAGGATCGAAAACACCACGATCAGGAACGTGAGCTCCCAGAGCCGCGAGAAATCAAGCTGCAGGAGCGTCGGAGCGATCGACGGCGGCATTGAGACCACACCGGTGAATTTCGCGAGTCCGAATGGCAAGCCAATGATCGTTGCTGCGAGAATACCGATCAAAGTGCCGCCCAGAACGCGCCTGAAGTTGAGCGCGGCGATCAGGACAAAGCCGAGCAGCATCAGGAACGCTTCCGGATTTCTCAGGTCACCGAGCGTGACAAGCGTCGCAGGATGATCGACCACCACCTTTGCTTCTTCGAGCGCGATGATTCCCAGAAACATCCCGACGCCGGCGGACACCGCAAGCTTCAGATTCTGCGGAATTGAATCGATGACATATTGGCGGATGCGGAATACGGAGATCAGGAAGAACAGCACGCCCGAGCAGAACACGGCGGCGAGCGCCTGCTGCCAGGTGTATTTGTAGGTCAGGACCACCGTGAAGGCGAAGAAAGCATTGATCCCCATGCCTGGCGCCAGCGCGATCGGGTAGTTGGCGTAAAGCGCCATCACCAGAGTGCTGACCGCTGCGGCGACGCAGGTCGCGACGAAGACCGCACCCTGGTCCATTCCCGCTTTGCCCAGGATGATCGGGTTGACGAAGACGATGTAGACCATCGTCAGAAATGTGGTGACGCCGGCAATGAATTCGGTGCGGACGTCGGTGCCCTGCTGTGCCAAGCCGAAATAGCGATCCAACGCGGCGGCGATGGGAGCCTCGTTCTTCGTGTT
>DASSSM010000213.1:0-9960 GCA_035708425.1 Pseudolabrys sp. | reverse complement strand
ACAAATTCGCAAAGATCGTGGCGGCCGATGCCGCCTGCCTGAAGCTTGCTGCGTTCGATAAGGCACGGCCCGAGAACCAACCGGATGCGGAGTGACGCCGACGCGGTTAGCTGATAGACAACGGGCTCGCTTAGACTTATCTCCCGTCAGATCCAGCAGACATTCGCGTGATCACCAGCAAAATCGTACGCGTCATCCTGTGGATGATCGGCGCACTGCTCTCGTTTTCGGCGATGGCGGTCTCTATTCGCGAACTGTCGCACAGTGGCTTGAGCATTTTTGAGATCTTGGCGATCCGCAGCGGCGTCGCCCTTGTCGTCCTGCTTTTTCTTCTTATGGTGCGTGAGGACCTTCGCCCACATGCGCGTCCGCGCCGCATGGGACTCAATCTCTTCCGTAACGTCGTACACTATGCGTCGCAATTTTCGTGGGCGCTCAGCCTCACCATGCTGCCGCTGGCTATGGTCTTCGCGCTTGAGTTTACGATGCCGGCATGGACGGCACTGCTGGCCGTCTGGTTCCTGCACGAACGCCTGACCCCCAGCCGCCTTGGCGTTGTCGTTCTCGGGCTTGTTGGCGTGCTGGTCATCCTGCGGCCGGGAGTAGCTGACTTCAATCCTGCTGCGATCCTGGTGCTGCTTGCGGCCTTCGGTTACGCCATCACGATGATCACGACCAAACAGTTGACGATGACGGAGACGACCTTCGGCATCGTATTCTGGATGGCCGTCATCCAGTTTCCGCTGTCGCTGATTGGCAGCAATCCTGCGGTGTTCATGCATCTTGAGACACGGCATGTCTTACCCGCGATGGGCGTGGGCATAGCCGGGCTGACCTCACATTATTGCCTGAGCAACGCATTCCGATCTGGCGATGCAACGCTGGTTGTGCCGCTGGATTTCATGCGTATTCCGCTCATCGCCGTGGTCGGGTGGGCGTTCTATGGCGAGAGGCTGGACATCTTCGTGCTGCTGGGCGCGCTGATCATCGTCTCCGGTGTGCTCTGGAACCTGCGTTCTGAAGTCGCACATGCGCAATAATGGAAGGCTCGCCCCGGCATGGTTTTCAGACTAGAGTGCCGGCCATGAGGGGATATTCTTGCAGCATTGTAGCCGCCGTGATGGCGGCTTTATTCAGCCTGTCTGCGGCCGATGCGCAGTCCGCAAATCCCGCTTGCCAGAGGCTTGAGGCGCAGCTCACGACGCTTAACCAAGGCAACGCGGATCCAGCCCGCGCCGACCAGATTCGGCGCACGGAAGACATGGTCAATCGTCAGCAGCTCGAAGTCGATCGGCTCGTGGCGCAGTCGCGGCGTATTGGTTGTCAAAGTTCCGGCTTCTTCTCCATTTTCAGCACCCCGCCTCCGCAGTGCGGCGCGCTTAATCGCCAGATTGACCAGCAACGCCTCGGGCTTGAACGCATGCGCAATCAGCTTGAGCAGCTCAATGGCGGGACCACCGAGCGTGCCGCACAACGACAGGCCCTGCTGATCGCTCTCGGTGACAACGGATGCGGGCCACAATATCGTTCGGCGGCCATTGCAGCGCAGCAGGGAGGATTCTTCGATCGGCTGTTCGGGGGAAATAATAACGGCGGCATTTTCTCCCCGCCGCAAGAACCGATGGGCGGGACATTCCGCACGGTCTGCGTGCGGACCTGCGACGGATTCTATTTTCCGATTTCCTATTCGACCTCGCCCGACCATTTCCGTGACGATGAGCAAGCCTGTCAGCGTATGTGCCCGGCGGCAGAGGTGGCACTCTACACCTATCACAACCCTGGCGAAGAAATGGCTCAGGCCGTTTCGCTGAACGGGCGTCTTTATACGGAGCTTCCGACCGCCTTCCAATACCGAAAGGCCTTGAGCGCGGCCTGCAGCTGCCGGCGGCCCGGCGAAAGCTGGGCGCAGACCCTTAAGTCCGTTGGCCCTGACGACACAGTCGTCCCGGGCGACGTGGTCGTAACGGAGCAACACGCCAAGCAATTATCGCAGCCGCGTTCCGGACCGGACGGAAAACCGCTCCGGCCCGAGTTACGCGGGTCCGTGTCGACAACTGCACCGGCGCCTACGGCGCCCGTCCAACAGCCGCCAGCCGAAACCGACCCCGCCAAACGCACGGTCCGCACCGTTGGGCCGACATTCCTGCCCTCTCGGTAGAGCCGGCGATCAAAAATCAAAGGCTTCCGATTTTATTGGCTTTCCTGTGATCAGTGACACGTCCGGTGCAGGCATCGGCGTGCCTAGATCGCGGAAGCGGTTGGTTATCGGGTATCGCCGGTCGCGGCCAAAATTTTTCAGCGTCACCTTTACACCCGGTGCAGCCTGGCGCCGCTTGTACTCGGCGATGTTGATCATGCGGTCGACCCGCATGACGGTATCGCGGTCAAAGCCCGCAGCAACTATCGCGGAAATCGGCTCCTCACGCTCGACGAGCCGCTCGAGAATCGGATCGAGCACGGCGTAAGCAGGAAGAGAGTCTTCGTCTTTCTGATTTTCACGCAGCTCTGCCGTTGGCGGCCGCGTGATAATGTTGTCCGGAATAACAGGACCATCCGGACCTTTGGCGCCATCCGGCTTCCAGTCATTGCGCAAGCGCGCAAGACGAAAGACTTCGGTCTTGTATAAATCCTTGATGGGATTAAAGCCGCCGTTCATGTCGCCGTAGAGCGTCGCATAACCTACGGACATTTCCGACTTGTTCCCCGTCGTCACCACCATGAGATTGAATTTATTCGAAATCGCCATCAGAATCGTGCCGCGCGTGCGCGCTTGCAGATTTTCCTCGGTGACGTCGCGTGGCAATCCCGAGAAAGTCGGCGCAAGGGCAGCCTCGAAACCTTCGACCGCTGCGGCGATCGGCAAAATCTCGTAGCGCACCCCGAGCGCCTTGGCGCACGTCGCCGCATCCTTGAGCGATTCCTGCGACGTGAATTTGTAGGGCAACATAATGCAACGCACGCGCTCTGCGCCGAGGGCGTCGACCGCCATAGCGGCACACAACGCGGAGTCGATGCCTCCCGACAGACCAAGGACAACGCCAGGGAATCCGTTCTTGTTGACGTAATCGCGCAAGCCAAGCACGCACGCGCTGTAATCGGCGCTGTCCGCTTCGACACTTGCTACCTGAAGGCCGTTTTCACAACGCCAGGCCCCGCCATGACGGATCCAGTGTGTGGTTGCGACCGTTTCCTGAAATGCCGCGAGCTGAAATGCCAGCGAGCAATCCGCGTGCAGGCCGAACGAAACCCCATCGAATACGAGCTCATCCTGACCACCGACCTGGTTGACATAGATCGTGGGAAGCCCTTGCTCGGTCACACGCGCGACTGCGATGTTGATCCGCACGTCGCCTTTCTGTCTCCAATACGGAGAACCGTTGGGCACCACGAGCATTTCCGCGCCGGTTTCGGCAAGACATTCGACGACTTCCGTGCCCCAGATGTCCTCGCAAATTGGAACGCCGAGCCGCACACCGTGAAAGTTCACTGGACCGGGCATCGGTCCCGGCGCGAACACCCGCTTTTCGTCGAACACGCCATAGTTCGGCAGATCGACCTTGTAGCGCAGCGCGGCAATTGCGCCGCCCTCGAGAAGAGCAACGGCGTTGTACAGCTTGCCGGCATCCAACCAAGGCGTGCCGACCAGCAAAGCCGGACCATCTGCAGACGTTTCGCGCGCGAGTGTTTCAATGGCCGATCGGCAGGCAGCCTGAAATGCGGGCTTGAGCACCAGGTCTTCCGGCGGATAACCGGCGATGAAGAGCTCCGGGAAGACGACGATGTCGGCACCTTGCGCAGCCGCAGCCGCGCGCGCCTCGCGAGCCTTCCCGACGTTGCCAGCGATATCGCCAACCGTCGAGTTAAGCTGCGCAACAGCGATTGAAAGCTTTTCAGCAGGTCGAGCGCTCATTGGAATGCTCTACCGCCTTGGCATCCAATCCTGCAATGGGGGTGCCCGCATAGCCGACCGGCGTAGCATCGCGGTGCGTCAAGCCTTGCCGCGCTATTGTTCAATGACGCGGCCATTGCGTCCGCGTCATCAAAGCCGTGCAGCCGCCGGCATAGGCTCGGTTTGCGCCGAACGCTCCTTCTTGAGCAACTCGGCGAGCAAAAAGGCGAGATCAATTGCCTGCTCTGCATTAAGTCGCGGATCGCAGACCGTGTGGTACCGGTCGTTGAGATCGGCTTCCGTAATGGCACGCGCTCCGCCTGTGCATTCCGTCACATTCTGGCCCGTCATCTCGAGGTGGACGCCACCGGCGTAGCTACCCTCGGCTTGATGCACCTCGAAAAATCCGCGAACCTCTTTGAGGATCAGGTCAAAAGGACGAGTCTTGTAACCAGTGGCCGACGTAATCGTGTTTCCGTGCATCGGATCGCAGGACCACAGCACGACCCGCCCTTCGCGCTTGACCGCCCGGATGAGTGGCGGCAGAAGCTCGCCTACTTTTTCAGCACCGAAGCGGCCGATCAATGTCAGCCGGCCGGGTTCGTTGTCCGGATTGAGCACATCGATCAGCCGGATAAGGTCGTCGGCCTTCAGCGACGGACCGCACTTCAATCCGATTGGATTCTTAATTCCGCGCGCGTATTCAATATGCGCATGGTCATGCTGACGTGTCCGGTCGCCAATCCAAAGCATATGGCCCGACGTTGCGTACCAATCGCCAGTCGTTGAATCGACGCGGGTCAGCGCTTCCTCAAACCCCAAAAGCAGGGCTTCGTGGCTCGTGTAGAAATCGGTCGTCCGCAATTCGGGATGGCTTTCGAGATCAAGCCCGCAAGCCTGCATGAAGCCAAGCGCCTCCGAGATCCGATCCGACAACTCGACATAACGCCGCGATTGTGGGCTGTCCTTTACGAACCCGAGCATCCACTGACGCACACTTGCAAGATTGGCATAGCCGCCTTGCGCAAAAGCGCGCAACAAATTCAGCGTTGCTGCCGATTGCCGATAGGCTTCGATCTGGCGGCGCGGATCCGGTCGTCGAGCCTGCTCGGTGAAGGCGTAGTCGTTTATGATATCGCCGCGATAGCTCGGCAATTCCTTGCCGTCGCGTTTCTCCGTCGAAGATGAACGCGGCTTGGCGAACTGCCCGGCAATACGGCCGACTTTCACGACAGGCGAAGCGGCCGCGTACGTCAACACGACCGCCATCTGTAGGAACATCCGGAAAAAGTCGCGGATATTGTTGGCGCCATGCTCGGCAAAGCTTTCTGCGCAGTCGCCGCCCTGCAACAGGAAAGCCTGGCCGTTGGCGACCCGGGCCAACTGCTTCTTCAGGTTCCGCGCCTCGCCGGCAAAAACCAGCGGCGGGAATGTCGCCAGCTGCTTTTCGACATCGGCCAAAGCCTGGTGGTCCGGATAGTCCGGCACCTGCTGAATTGGCTTCTTGCGCCAGCTGTCGGGCGTCCAACGATCCGCCATTACGCACTACTCCAGGATTTGGGCGGCCTTATACACGAGGGCGCCCTCAAGTGGCCAGTTTTTCCGCAGAATTCGGTTATTTAAACGCTATTCCGCCGCGCGCTGCCCGTAGCTCATGGCTTTTTCGCGCATGGTGACAAGTTCTTCGGCCGCCGTTGGATGCACAGCCATAGTGGCATCAAAGTCTGCCTTGGTCGCGCCCATCTTCACGGCGACCCCGACAACCTGAATTAGTTCGCCTGCATCCGCCCCGACGATATGGCACCCGACAACGCGATCGGTCGTGCCATCCACCAGCAGTTTCATGAATGTGCGTGTGTTGCGGCCAGAAAGCGTCGCCTTCATAGGACGAAATGTGGTTTTGTAGACATCGAGCTTCGCCAAGCGTTCGCGGGCCTGCGCCTCCGTCAGCCCTATGACGCCTATCTCAGGTTCGGAGAAAACCGCGGTCGGCACATTGGTGTGATCGACCGGCGTCGGCTTGCCGCCGAATACCGTATCAGCGAAAGCATGACCTTCGCGGATGGCAACGGGGGTAAGATTGACGCGATTTGTGACGTCGCCAACGGCATAGATATTGGAAACCGAAGTCCGCGAGAATTCGTCGACTTCAATGCCGCCGTGGCCAGAGATCTTGATTCCCAGACGCTCCAGCCCGAAGCCGCTCACGTTCGGGTGACGGCCAATCGCAAACATGACCTTGTCTGATTTGATCGTGCTGTTGTCAGAAAGGTGCGTGACAATTTCTTCGCCGGTTTTCTTAATTTCCGTGACGGTGTGACCGCAGGTCACCATGATGCCGCGGTTTCGCATTTCAGTGCGCAAATGCTCTCGCACATCGTCATCGAATCCACGGAGAATGTTCTCGCCCCGATAGACAAGTGTGACCTCGCTGCCAAGCCCTGCAAAAATGCAAGCGAACTCGACGGCAATATACCCGCCGCCCTGTACCACGATGCGTCGCGGTAGTTCCGACAAATGAAAGGCTTCGTTCGACGAGATTGCGTGCTCGAAACCAGGGATGCTCGGTCCCATATGCGGCCACGCTCCGGTCGAAATCAGAATCGTTTTCGCCCGCACACTCCCACCGGTCGCCAGACGAACAGTATGCGCGTCCTCGAGAACGGCACGGGATTTCACCAAAGCGACATTGTAACGCTCGAGGGTGGCGGTATATGCGGCTTCCAGCCGTGCAATCTCTCTGTCTTTGTTGGCAATCAGCGCGGACCAATGAAACGTTGGATCCGGCACCGTCCAGCCGTACCCCGCTGCATCTTCAAATTCTTGAGAAAATCGCGACGCGTAGACAAGGAGCTTTTTCGGGACGCAACCGCGGATGACGCATGTCCCGCCGACCCGATATTCCTCGGCGGCCATCACGCGGGCGCCATGACTGGCGGCGACGCGTGCCGCACGCACACCTCCGGATCCAGCTCCAATTACGAAGAGATCGATGTCGTGATCGGCCATCAATTGTCGCCAACACTAACCGGGATTGCCGTGAGCGATCGCCGGCGATGATTTGTCAGAGCGCGTGACCTCGCTTTTTCAATTCATCACGCATCTTCGCGACCACCTGATCGGAAAGTGTGTTCGCCCAGTCTTGCGCGAACTTCATGCTCGAATCGACAATCTTCGGTTGCTCCGCGAGAAGCTTCTTGCCCGCCGTGGTCTTATAGAACGCAAGAACGTCCTTGAGCTCCTGCTCGGTGAAGTTGACCGCGTAGAGACGCGCTACTTCTTCGGTCAACTCAGCAAAACGCGGCTGTAGGTCATTGCGCATACGCGTTGAGATTTCGTTGAGGTCTTTGGCCAAGGCTGGATTCTGCTGCAGGTATAGAAGCTTTGCCTGCTCGACCACCCCGGCAATCAACGGGCTAAACAGCGCCGTCGCCCCAGTAATCGTAATCAACTCCTTGGCGCTCGCCAAAGCGGCCGGCGTCGGCTGCTGGGCATTGGCCAGTGGGCTAAAGGTCACCAGAGTCAGGCCCAGCGCGGCCCATCGTGCCGCGTTCTTGATGGCCTTTGCGACACTCATTTTGATACTCCATCTAGCTCGAGATTCATGACTTTTCGACTACCTTCACGCCGGTCGGCCCGCCAATAATGGCCGTGTCTGCAAGGCCAATAAAGAGGCCGTGCTCCACGACCCCGGGTACCGCCGCAAGCGCATGCGCCAAAGCCGCGGGGTCGTCAATCCGGCCAAGCTCGGCATCGATAATCCAGTGGCCGCTGTCAGTGACAAAAGGATGGCCGTCTTGGGCTCGTCGAATCGCCAGCGAGCCGGCCTTCTGGACGCGCTTTATGGCCGCATCGATAGAGCGTTGTATGGCGGCGACACCGAACGGAACGACTTCGATCGGCAGCGGAAAGCGGCCAAGCGCGCTGACGTATTTGCTTTGGTCGGCGATAACGATCATGCGGGCGGAAGCTGCGGCAACGATCTTCTCTCGCAGCAAGGCGCCACCGCCCCCTTTGATCAAGGAAAGGTCTGGCGCGATTTCATCGGCGCCGTCTACCGTCAAATCAAGCTGGGGCGTGTCGTCAAGTGTGGTCAGAGCAATGCCGCAACGTTTTGCGTCGGCCAACGTCGCTTCCGAGGTGGGCACTGCGATGACGTTCAGGCCGGCGCGGACACGCTCGCCGACCAGTTCGACAAAATGCTTCGCGGTAGAGCCAGTGCCCAGCCCGAGCCGCATGCCCGGACGGACAAATTCGACTGCGCGAGCTGCAGCCTCGCGTTTGTAGGCATCGGTGTTCATCAGCATGCCAACTGAACAATTGGTTGTCGATGTGGGCTTGGACGTCGAGTTTATCTAGCCTCGATCCTTCGCTATGAATAGCCGAAAATTGGCGCGATAGCTAAAGGGTAAATCAGCCTTGCAACGAAACTGAACGAAAGCTAGCGATCTTTCCATGCCCGCGCCCACCATTGTCTTTGACCTCGATGGCACGCTTGTTGATACGGCACCTGACCTCGTCGATACGCTGAATGTGATTTTCACGCGGGAAGGGTTTGCGCCGTTGCCCTACGAGGATGCCCGGAATTTTGTTGGCGGAGGCGCCCGGGTGATGATCGCGCGCGGCTTTAATGCCCAAGGTCGAGCTCTTTCGCCGAGTAAGCTTGAGCAATTGTTCAAGGATTTCATCGCACATTATTCCGAACATCTCACTGATCGATCCCTTCCCTTTCCTGGCCTCACTGAGGCTCTTGACCTTCTCTCCACGCGCGGCTGCCGTTTTGCCGTCTGCACGAACAAGCTCGAAGCCCTGTCCGTTCGACTGCTCAGAAAATTGGGGCTCGCCGACCACTTTGCTGCGATCTGCGGCCAGGACACCTTCGGCATGCAAAAGCCTGACCCGGAGATCTTGCGACGGACGGTAAGTGCGGCCTGCGGAAGACTGGAGACTACCGTCATGGTCGGTGATTCAGTCTCCGACATTCGCACGGCGCGTGCGGCAGGCGTTCCGGTTATCGCTGTGGATTTTGGCTACAACGAACGGCCCATTACGGAATTTGGTCCGGACCGGATTATTAGTCATTTCTCCGAGTTGCCGCTGTCGATTGCTGCAATTTCATCCGGGCTCTGACTCTGGTACCGAATTATGGTTAATGTGGTAAGGTTAAAAGGGCGCAATCTGTTGCACCTGCATGGGTGCGCCCCTATCCTTGCGACGGGCGAGCGGCCTCAAGTCGCTCGAGTGGGACGGTTAATATGATGTACCGAGTTCTTGTAATTGCCGGCGCTGCCCTTGCGCTCGCGGCCTGTTCTTCTTCACCTGATTGGATGAGTTTTGGCGGCCTCAGGTCCGGTCCAATGCTGGACACTGTCAGCTTCGAGTCGGAACCGCCGGGTGCCGAAGCCAAGACATCCAATGGTCAGACGTGCCGTACGCCCTGCTCGCTTGCATTGCCGGTCGAAACGCCTTTAACGGTGACGTTCTCACTTAATGGCTACGCACCTGAATCTGAAAAGCTCGAAATGATTCAGGCAACAGGTGAGCCCCCACGTTTTGGACCCAATCCGGTCGTCGTAGAACTGACGCCCGCCCCACAGCAGCCCCGGCCCACCAAAAAGCCAGCTACCAAGAAACCTGCGACAAAGAAACCGGCCGCAGCGGCTGCTCCTGCGCCGATGACCGCAGCACCGGCGCAGCCTGCGTCACCCTGGCCGACAAGCGCGCCGCCCGTCCGCCAATAGCCGCATGAATACCTGAATTTGATGGCGTGGCCCGATCGACGCGGCCATAGTTGGAAGCGATTCCTGGACGAGATAGCCAAGATCGGCCAGACTTTCTATATGTGACGTAGCGGGCTGCGAACGTATGCGTAGAGATCATGACGTTGGTGAACAACACATCTGTCATTGAGTTCGACTGCGGAAAGTCGAGTCCGCCGCAGTTGGTCGACCCGTTCCAGCGCGCCATCACGTACTTGCGAGTCTCGGTCACCGACCGCTGCGACTTTCGCTGCGTCTACTGCATGTCGGAGCACATGACGTTCTTGCCGAAGTCAGATCTTCTGAGTCTTG
>DASSSM010000212.1:0-2671 GCA_035708425.1 Pseudolabrys sp. | reverse complement strand
GTTTTCGGCAAGTTCTGTCGGAACGCGATGTCTTTTGGCGCCACTGCCGGTCCAAGACGTTGACGTGCATGGCCGACCAATTCCTTGCGCAACGCTTCGCTCGGCTCGAATCCGTCCTTCAGGGCCACGTAAGCCTTCACCACCTCGCCTGCAGTTGGCTCAGGAATTCCAATCACCCCCACCTCAGCCACGGCCTTGTGCTCCATCAGCGCACTTTCAACTTCGAACGGACCAATGAGGTGGCCGGCGCTCTTGATGACGTCGTCACTGCGGCCGACGAACCAATAATAGCCATCGCCGTCGCGCATCGCGAGATCGCCAGTCAGGTACCAGCCGCCCACGAAGCACTTCTTGTAACGGGCCTCCTCATTGAGATAGCCACGCATCATCGAGGGCCAACCTGGACGCAGGGCAAGTTCTCCCATGGCCATCGGCTTGGTGACCTCGCGCACGCTGCCGTCTTCAAGACGTTCGATGATGCCGGCCTCGATGCCCGGCAACGGGCGGCCCATCGATCCTGGCTTGACGTCCATCGAGAGAAAATTCGTAATCATGATGCCGCCGGTCTCGGTCTGCCACCAATTGTCGTGGAAGGGTTTGCCGAAGGCTTGAACGCTCCATACCACGGCTTCCGGATTGAGGGGTTCGCCGACGCTGGCCATCAAGCGCAGTTTTGACAGGTCAAACCGCTTGGCGAAATCTGCGCCGGCTTTCATCAGCATTCGAATGGCGGTCGGCGCTGTGTACCACACCGTGACTCTTTGATCCTGCAGGATGCGATACCAGCGTTCGGCGTCGAACTCTGCCTGGTCGATGATCATTGTGATGCCGTTGGTCAGCGGCGAAATGATTCCGTAGGACGTGCCGGTGATCCAGCCCGGATCGGCGGTGCACCAGAATATGTCGTCGGGATGGAAGTCCAGCGCGAGCTTGCCGGTGACGTTATGCGCAACAACGGCCTCGTGCACGTGTACGGCGCCCTTGGGCTTTCCGGTCGTGCCGCTGGTGAAGTGGAGCAGTGCCATATCTTCGGGCATTGTCCGCACAGTTTCGAAAGAATCGGACGCCTGCGCCAATGCAGCAGCAAGGTCGATTGTGTCTGGCGGAGGATTGGCTGAGCATTCCGTCAGGAAGACATGCTGCAGGCAGGCGAGTGCCTTGCGCCAGGGTTCGATCTTGCGGCGATAGAAGGCTTCGGTGACGATGATCGCCTTGGCCTCGCCGATCGTCATGCGGGCCTTGATTGGTTCTGGCCCAAACGCTGAAAACAGCGGGGAAAAAACGCCGCCATTTTTCAGCGTGCCGAGTGCGCCGATGTACAGCTCAGGCACGCGGCCAAGCAGCGAATAGACCCGGTCGCCCTTTTTTATGCCGCGTTGTGCCAGCACATTCGAGAAACGATTCACCGCGGCGGCGAGCGCTGCGTAGGTGAAATCGCGGATGGAGTCATCGCGCCCGATCCAGCGCAGGGCAAGCTTGTTGCCACGGCCAGCCTTCACATGACGGTCGATCGCCTCGTAGGCGATATTGAGGCCGCCGCCCGGGAGCCCGTCGAGCAGCGCCCGTGCCTGGGTCCACGAGAACGTGCGAGCATATTCGTCATAGCCGCGCAGATTAGCGCCGACGCAGTCTTCAGGACCCTTTTGGATACGCTCGAATTCCATGACCGGCCCGGGCTAATTTAGAGAAACAGGATAGATTTCATCGTGCCCAAATCGCTTTGACGTGAGTCAACTCGGCAGTGGTCATTCCGTGCACTCCCTGCGCTTCTGCTTGATCTGGGTCAAACAAGGAATCCAAGAAGCTAGGCTATAGTGTCTCGATGCATAAACATATTTTAATGCCCACAGATGGCTCTGAGCTGTCGCAGAAGGCGATCGAGTATGGGCTGGCATTGGCAAAATCGGTCAACGCCAAGGTTACGGTCGTCACAGTGTCGGCCCCTTTCTACACTTGGGGAATTGAGCCACCTTTGACGACGGAAATTCTCGAGGAATACGAAAAACAGATGAAGCGGCAGTCCGAGAGATATCTCGACTCAGCAAAGGAATTGGCGGCAGCTGCGGGCGTAGCCTGCGAGGTGGCGCATGTTGAGCACGACCAGCCTTACCGGGCCATTATTGATACGGCGGTGCGAAAGTCGTGTGATTTGATCGTGATGGCTTCGCATGGCCGGCGTGGTGTTTCTGCGATCGTGCTTGGCAGCGAGACCGTCAAAGTTCTGACCCACAGCACGATCCCGGTACTGGTTTTTCGCGCCGCCCGGCACAATCCGCTAAACGTCTCGTCCTAGACGGTGCGGGTCGGTCGACTAATTGCCGTGGCTAGGCACTAGGCTTTCGCTTTCGCGCCGATCGTTAAGCGGCCTGGGCTAGCCATGGTTACGGTCGTGGCAAACTTGCGGCTTTCAGTGTCGAGCGTGTCTTTTATCCATTCAACGTCGGTAGCGGATGCCTGCACGAGCCGCATCTGCTTGATGGATAAGGGGACGATTTCGATTCCGCTGACGGTTCCGTCGGTTGCCACAACGTCAACGAAATACATCAGGGCGAGATCATCGCGGTAATCTTCATAGCCACGGATCCCTTCATAGTCGTTCAGAAAGTCGCCGCAACCGTAAAGGATTAGCCGGCTGCGGTAGACTTCGAGTGCCTTCGCGTGATGGGACGAA
>DASSSM010000211.1:0-23393 GCA_035708425.1 Pseudolabrys sp. | reverse complement strand
CGCTCGGTTGCGAAATAGAACTGGTACCACCATTCGAGCTCGGCTTTGGGTGGAAGCGGCATCTTGCCGGCCTCCTGACTGCCGATCAGATAACCACTCACGGACACCGTCGCCTTGCACCGCTCCGGCCACAGCGCCGAGACAATATTCACGGATCGCGCTCCCCAATCGAAGCCAGCGAGAATTGCTTTCTCGATCTTGAGCGCGTCCATCAACGCAATCGTATCTGACGCCACCGCCGACGGCTGCCCGTTCCGGAACGTATCCTTCGAAAGGAAAAGTGTCGTGCCATAACCGCGCACAAAAGGCACGATCACGCGGTAGCCTGCAGATGCCAACAATGGTGCGACATCGACAAAACTATAAATGTCGTAGGGCCAGCCGTGCAGAAGAATGACGGGTGGCCCGTCGGCCGGCCCTGCGTCCGCGTAGCCAATGTTCAGGAGCCCGGCATTGATCTGCTTCAGCGGCGCGAACGATGTGTGCGTGCCGGGTTTGGCCCCGGGCGGCCGGGTGATGGTCGTTTGTGCTGGTGCCGAGCCGATTATGCCAAGGGGAGCGGCAACCGCTGCAAAAGCAGCGGCACCGACGAAATAACGACGGCGCCAATTTACATCTCTTGGGGTTTCAGGCGTATCCATCCGCGACCTCTCGGTTGCTTCAAATCAGCCGAACGTGAAGCAAAAAGCCTCCACGCCCGGATCAAGAAACTCGATTTCAAACTGGCGATCGGCAATGGGTCCGGTTTGCCGGATCAACTGGTGCAGACGCTGCGCGGTCACCGTGCCGACGCCCTGTTCATCAACGTCGAGTCCGTGCGCCGCGCCTGGCGGCCGCCCATCGATCAGCACACGGAATTTAACGGACGTTCCTGGTGCCGCCGGACCCATGACAAGATGAAGGTCGCGCGCGTGAAAGCGGTAGGCGATACGGCCGTTAGCCTTGTTCAATACAGCGGCGTCGCGCTTCATCGTCCAATCACCGGACAGCGCCCAATCGTTCCGGCCCAGCCGTGCCGGCACTTCATACATGCGAGATTTGTCGCGGGTTGCGCCGCCGGGTGACGCAAAACCCTCGGTGCGCTCGTAGCCGACGTAGTTTTCCGGCGACTTGAGGCTTGCCCAATCGGCGGCCACTTCAAAGCCGCGCGGTTCTACCGACACCAGGCCATCGCCGATGTCGCCGGCACCGGCCTCCATCAGCAGACGCTGAATGACCATCTCCGACTGGTCGTACGAGCCCTCGCCGAAATGCGGATGCCGGACGCGACCTTGCGCATCGATAAAGTATTGCGCCGGCCAATAGTTATTGTTGAAGGCGCGCCAGATCACATACTCGCTGTCAACCGCGACCGGATAATCGACGCGGAGCGCCTTGGTCTCCCGGCGGACATTGTCGAGGTTTTTTTCAAATCGAAATTCTGGCGTATGCACGCCGATCACGACCAGGCCTTTGTCCTTGTACTTATCCGCCCAGGCGCGGAGGTAGGACTGCGTGCGCAGCCAGTTGATGCAGGTGTAAGTCCAGAAATGGACGAGGACGACCTTTCCGCGCAAGGCAGACGCAGTTAGCGGCGGCGAGTTGAGCCAGGCATTGGCGCGTTCAAGAGAAGCGAGCCCGGATTGACTGGCAGTTGGGCCACTGCCAAGCCCATGAAAGAATGCGGAGCGTTCGCCCGCGGGTGTTGTCGGCTGCGCCATGTTGATGTCCTTCACCACGACCACAATCGGGGCTGCGATTGCGATGGCGAGCACCGCGGCTATCAAGAGCTTGTTTATTTTCATCGATGAATGTTTTTTAGGTCTCGATCGATGTCTGGGCTTACAACGGAAGCTCTTTGCCGGCCTGTTCTGCAATCATGTACGCGGCGTACCACTCAGGCCAGTTCGCGTCGCGCTGTCCACCGGTGCGCTTTTCATGCTCGCCGTGCGCCGCCTCCGCACGCCGCAAGGCATTGGCCAAGTCGGCCACCGATGCGAACTTCGTCTCGGCGCCATCGATCCGGCCGGGAAATCGCGTCGTGACCTCCTGTAGCAGCCAGCTGTTGCCGTCCGGGTCGCTGAACGAGGCGAAAGAGGAATAACTGCGCCGCGCCGGATCCGGGCCGCTGATTGCCGGCTTGCCCGGAGCGAGGCGATGGAAAACTTCGCTCACCTCCACGCCGCGACCCACGAGCTCGGCGCGAGCCGCCGCGACATCCGACACGACAAGGTAGTTTCCGCTTGCCGAGCCCGGCACCGCTGACGTGATTCCCCTGCCGAACTGGATCGAGCAGGACGAGCCCGGAGGCGTGAACTGGATGCCTCGAAACGAGTCATCGACGATGAAATCGGCGTCGAGCCTCCAGCCCAAGCCGCCGTAAAACCGCTTGGCGCGATCGACGTCCGAGACAGGGATGACGACAACCTCGAGCTTCATATCGGCACTCCGCGAAGTCGCGGTCTTGTTTGCACCTTCACTGCGCACTTGAGTAATGCCCATGACTAGCTCCTCTCACTTGGCCAGAACGACGAGCGGCTTTCCTTTTTCGACGATATATGTGGCGAGCTCCGTCGCGTTGCCGCTGCCGACGTTCTTCACCAAGTGGTTTTTTCCGGCGGGGATGAACAAGACGTCGCCGGCTTTGAGCGTCACCGCCGGCTCACCCTCGAGGTGATACTCGAACAAGCCTTCGATGACATAGACTAACTCCTCGCCCGGATGGCTGTGATTGGCGGCGACTAACCCGGGCGGGAATTCGACGCGCACCTGGACGACCTCGCGCCCTGGGACGCTCAAGTCCTTCTGCATGAGACCGGTGCGCTTGAGTCCGGGGAACTGCGCCTGCGCCACGTGCAGCGTCAGAACGCCTCCGGCGACGAGCACCGCGGCCAGCACTCTCGTCAGCATGGCTCACCTCTTCCCGTAGGTGGTGAAAACGTAGTCCTTCTTCGCCACGATCGTGTGGCAGGCGAAGCCGCAATCGGAGCCGGTCCCATCGGGCTTGAACGTGTCGGACGCAGCGTCATAGTTGAACTGGGCATATCCCCAGTTGCCGGACTTCGAAAATCTTTTGCTGTCCCGCACCATGAAATCGATGTCGTGCAGGGTGTCCGGCACCGTTGTCGGACTGGGAGCCTCCGCGCTCTTTTTGGCGTTCCAGTGAATCTTCGCCATTTTTGAGCCATCGGGGAAAGGCTTGCCGTTGCCGGGCGCGCCGGCGCGGTAGGCCTTGATCATCACGGAATTGGCGAGGATCACTTCGATCAAGTCGCCCGACTGACTGACAGCGACAGTCGTCCAGTCCTCGAAACCCCTGAACTCCGAGAATGCGAGCCCACCGGGCACCCGCACGGTGTACTTGTCCTGCGCGGACAAGGCTCCGTCCGAGACGAAAAGCAGCAACGCAGCAACGGTGCCGCCCGCGATTGCCATCGCAGCGCTGCTCGAGAACTGGCGCCATCTTCGATAGCTGACTTCAGAAGTCATCGTGGCTCTCCTTGGCTTGGTTGATCGTGAATGAATCTCAGCGTCGCAGTGGTCCGAACGCAGCCCGCAGCTCCGCACTGAAAAGCTCAGGCTGTTCCCACGCCGCGAAGTGCCCGCCTTTGTCGACTTCATGGAAGTAGATCAGGTTGCGATAGGCGCGCCGCGCCCATGTCTCTGGGGCGCGATAGACGTCATCGGGAAACACCGTGATGGCAACCGGCAGCGCGATCTCACCGGTCTTCTGTGCCGCCGCGACAATAACGCTGCCTCGTGCGCCGTTCTCCCAGTACAACCGCGCGGCCGAGGTTGCAGTGTTTGTCAGCCAGTACAACGTAATGTTGTCGAGCACGTCGTCTTTCGTCGGCGACTGCTCGGGATCGCTGCCGTAAGTCCACTGCGCAAAGCCTGGATGCACGAGTATCCACGCCGCCAGGCCGGCTGGTGAGTCCGCCGCGCCGTAGCCAACCGTTTGAGGTCGCGCGGTCATCATCGTGAAGTATGCTGAATTGCCTTTCATCGCGTTTGCCCTGAGCCCTTCGAGCACCGCGCGTTCTTTCTCGGAGAGGCCCGCCGGCGCCGGTCCGCCACCGAGCACAGCGGCCACCTCGGGCGGCACTGTTGCCGGCAAATTGATATGGATGCCCAGCAATCCGGCCGCGCCCTGACGTGCCATCGCGCCGCAGATTGGCGCGCCCCAATCTCCGCCCTGCGCGACGTAGCGGGTATAGCCGAGGCGCGTCATAAGTTCGGCCCAAGCGCGCGCGATACGGTCCGGATCCCAGCCGGCGCCAGTGGGCTTGCCGGAGAAGCCGTAGCCCGGCAGCGAAGGGATCACGACATCGAAAGCATCCTCGGCGCGACCTCCGTGCGCGGTCGGGTCCGTAAGCGGACCAATGATCTTGAGCTGCTCGATGATGGATCCCGGCCAGCCGTGCGAAATGATGATTGGGAGCGCATTCGGATGGCGCGACCGGACGTGAATAAAGTGAATGTCCACGCCATCGATCGTCGTGATGAATTGAGGCAGAGCGTTGAGTTTGGCCTCGGTCTTTCGCCAGTCGTAGGTCGTCCCCCAATAACGCACCAGCTCCTGGAGCTTCGCGAGCTGTGCACCCTGCGACTGGTCACTGACCGTCTCTTGGTCGGGCCACCGCGTGGCGGCGATGCGCCGGCGGAGGTCGCCAAGCTCCTGCTCAGACACATTGATGCGGAAGGGACGAATGGCAACGTCTGCAGCCGCGCCAGCCAGTTGCCACGGGAGGAAGCTTGCTGCACTCGCAACAGCGATGCCGATCGCTGCAGTGCCCAAAAAACGGCGGCGATCACAGCCGACGGACGCTTTCATCGAATCCATGCTGAATGTCCTCCGACGTTCAACGCAGCTGTCGAGCAGCAACATAGCTGCTGCAAGGCAGAGCTTGATCGGATGTTCAATTGAATTCCGACATTGCCGGCGCGTGATTTTCCGGATCGTCGACGTCATATCGAGTTGGACCTTGGTCCAATAGCCGTGGCCTAATCGTCTGCCCACTCGGACAGCAGGCCTCAGCGCCTTCACCGGCGTGTGGGCTCAGACAGACTTCAAGGTGGACGAGGTCTGGTGTGCTAGACTGAACACATGCGCGATTTTGGCGAGTATTTGCGAGCTTATCGGGCCTACGTCTCGACCCATCTTGGTTGGAGCAAAGCCCTCATGCTTGCACTTGTCTGGCTGGCTGGAATGTTTGCGCCTCTTGCAGCGAAGACGTTCGTTGAGTTGCCCAATTCGGTAGCCATACCGTGGATGATCGGTTGGGCGTTCCTCAGCTATATTTTTGCGCCCTACGGAATGTGGAAGGCGCAGCGAAAAAAATAGAAGACACCAGCGTTTTTCAGGGCCGGATGGGCGCAATCACGGCCCCGTGGGTCTCCTCGCCGTCCGGACAATTATTGAAATTGGCCATTCGGCTTGCCCGCCTTCACCATCTGCTGGCAGTACGCATAGAGCGCATCATAGACAAGCCACTCTGCTGCATTGACCTCGTGGTCGTTTTTGTAACCGAGATGGCGAAAGCCCTCGGCAATCGCCTCCAGACCTGGCCCTTCCGGCTGACTGTAAAGCGTGTTGTCCGTGTCCGCGCCATTGACGATTCGTCCAAGCAGGACGAGTGCCGGATCCTTCGTCAGCTCATATTTTTTCAGAATGGCCTCGAAAGAGCATTCCTTGCCGTGATGACCGAGTTCGACGTTCTTTACGTCGTATGGAATCGCATCCTGTCGTTTGGCCTCTTCCATCACCTTGTCAGAGGGCACGAATAAAAACTCCGCATCCTTGTCCACGAACTTCTTTATGAGCCACGGGCATGCCACGCGATCGACCTTGACGTATTCTCGGGTGATCCATTTCATTTTGTGTCTCCCTCAGTAAATTGAGCGGCAGCTATCGCGATGGCCTGGCCATCTAAAGGACGAATCGAACATCGGGTCATCGCGCGTAACACCGATATCGCGAAGTTGAGCTTCATCGAGGTCCGCAAGCGCACGAAGCGTTCGCCGACGATTGCGCCATCGCCTGAACGAAGAATGCAAATAAAACAAGCCGTCGATGACCGCGAGGATGATATGGTCATCTCTCAGCGCGGCGGACCGCTTGTTGCTGTCCGCCACATTCTCCAGCTCGTACAGAGCATTTACAGTGACGGGACGATTGCCGGTTTCAACGTTGTCGTGCCTGACGAAGCTATGCGGGGTTCTGAACAGTCCTGACATTTGCGTTCTCCCAGCCGCCGCCGTTCGCGATTCCTGAAAGAAATCGCGCTACGAGCGGAGCATGAGCAGAGCTTGGGCGAATGCCTTGTAGCGGCCGGGTGCCTGCGTGGACCCGACAAATACGCGTTATTCAGCAACACGCATGGATCTCTCCATGGGCGCCGGCCGCTCGGGATTTGCGAGGTTTGAACATTTCGCCAAAGCCCAACGCCCGACGCACGGGCGAAGTGCAGTACTTGGGCGAAATGCCTTGAAGGAGCCGGGCGACTGCGATCAAGCCCGACGAAATATAGTTTACTCCGATGCGGCCGAAAGTCAATCAAACGCTTGATTGCTTCAATTTGCTAACTTAAGCACTTCCTGGGGACACGCAGGCTCCCCGGCAGACGGGAACGCCCGTCCAAGCTCTGCGCAACGCTCGGGCTGTCGAGGTGATTGCGCATGGATACCAGACAACGCTTCTCCAATATTTTTCTTCTCTTCGTCGCGCGCGCGCTTCGCGGATTTGGCGACGGCTTCGCGATCATCGTGCTGCCCGCTTACCTGTCGGCGATCGGTTTTGACGCGGCCGAGGTCGGCCTTGTTGCAGCTGCGGCTTTGCTGGGCACTGCAGTCTTCACTCTGGCAGTTGGCTTTGTCGCGCCGCGCTACGATTTGCGAAATCTGCTGATCGTAGGCGCGGCCTTGATGATCTGCACCGGCCTCGCCTTCGCGCAAGCGACCGTCATCTGGATCGTCATTGCCGTCGCATTTTTCGGGACCATCAATCCTTCGACAGGCGATATCGGCGTGCTCATCCCGCTCGAGCACGCGATGCTGACCTACGGCATCGGCGTTGAGCGTCGCACGCAAACCTTCGCCCGTTACAGCCTGGTCGGCGCATTATCGATGGCGATCGGCTCCCTGGCCGCGGCCACGCCCGATTTGCTGTCGGCGACGGGACTCGACCGCACGGCGGCATTTAAATTGATGTTCTATGCATATGCCGCTCTCGGACTGTCCTGTGCGGCAATATATATGTGCCTTCCGCACGCCCATGCCGAGGAAAGGCCCGCAGCCGCGCCTTTGAAGCAGTCGCGTGGCGTCGTCTACAAGCTCGCGGCGCTTTTCAGCGTTGACGCTTTCGCCGGGGGCTTCGTTGTGCAGTCATTGCTCGCGCTCTGGCTCTTCCAGAAGTTCGATATGTCGCTTGGCGCAGCAAGCATCTTCTTTTTCTGGACGACGCTGCTCAGCGCTTTTTCCTATCCCATGGCGGCATGGCTGGCGAAGCGAATCGGGCTCATTAACACCATGGTATTCACGCATATCCCATCGAGCCTGTGCCTGATTTTCGCGGCGGTTTCTCCAAGCTTGCCCGTTGCGCTCGGTCTTCTGCTGATTCGATCAGCGCTCTCGCAGATGGACGTGCCGACACGCAGTTCCTACGTGATGGCGGTGGTCACGCCACCCGAACGCCCGGCCGCCGCAAGCGTGACTGCGGTGCCGCGCAGCCTGGCATCATCGCTGAGCCCGGCGCTCGCCGGCGCAATGTTTTCGGCATCATTCCTTGCTCTGCCGCTCATTCTCTGCGGCGTGCTGAAAATTGCCTATGACGTCGCGCTCTTGTTTTCGTTTCGTCACGTCAAGCCGCCGGAAGAAAGCGCGTGATTGAGCCTGGTTTCAGCGCCGCTCAAGCTTGCAGATGCTTCTTGGTGGGCCGGGGCAGCACCAGCGCAATGACGACCCCCGCGATCGCAGCCAGGACTGCGGCAACGATCAAACTCGCAACATAGCCAGCCGCGTAAGATGCCAGCCCCGCAGCGAACGCAATGCCGGCGAGTTGGGCGATGCGGCTGACGGCATTGTTTACGCCGGAGGCGAGTCCTTCCTCGCTGTCTGCGACGCTCGCCAACACCGAGGTTGTCAATGGTGTCACCAATATCGCAAAGGAAATGCCGAGCAGCGTCATCGGAAGAAGCACGCCGAGCAGGAGCGATGCATCTTCGCCAAGCGCCAGCAGCACAAAGGCGAGTGCAGCGCCGAGCGGTCCCATGATCAGCATAAGGCGGACACCGATCCTGTCGGCCAGCGATCCAAGCGGCTGCGACAAGAATCCGACACCGAGCGTGAATGGCAGAAAAACCAGGCCGGCGCCGGTCGGCGTCAGATGGCGGCGGTCGATGAGGTCGAAGGATAACAGGAAGAACATGACCGCCAGGCCGGTGTAAACCAGCAGGGTGGCGACATTGAGCACAACGAATGGCCGGTTGCCGAGCAGCCAGGGCGGTGTCATCGGGTTGCTATTGAAACGCTCCCACACGGCATATCCGGCGAGCATCCCGAGGCCCGACACCGCTGCCTCCGCGGCCAAGATGGAGTTCGCCGTGCCCGGCCCGATCTGGCTGAGCGCCCAGGCCAGTGACGCGAGCGCGCCGGCAAGAATCGCGGCGCCGACAAAATCAAAGCGACGCTGCTCACGCTGCTCGGCCGGCGCATAAAGTATCAACAAGGCAACCACGATCAGCGCCAGCGGCGGATTGATGGCGAACACATATTGCCAGCCGAAGGCCTCGGTCAGCCAGCCGCCCAGCACCGGTCCACCGGCGGTGGTGAGTGCGGAGGCTGCCGCCCAGATGCCGATAGCGCTGTTGCGCTCCTCTTTGGGATAGGTCGCGCCAATCAGAGCGAGGCTTGCAGGAGTCACGAGCGCTGCCGAAACGCCCTGCACCACCCGCGCCGCAATAAGCCAATCGACCGATGGCGACACAATACAGGCTGCCGATGCTGTACCGAATCCAAGGCAGCCGATTTTCAGGACGCGCGCTTTGCCGTAAACGTCGGCAAGCGCACCGCCGGTCAGAGTCAGCGCGGCCAGCGCCAGCACATAGCCGTTAAGCACCCACTGCACCGTCGCCAGATCGGCGCCGAAAAAGGCGCGCAGCTTGGGCAATGCCACGGTGAGTGCGGACCCGTCGATGAAGGCCATGGCTGAGGCCAGTACGCAGGCCGCCAGCACCATGCGCTTGCGTGGCGCGGCAACTTCACGCCCGAGCGCACGCGGGCAAGGTTCGGCCTCGATGAGACCACGGCCGCAGGGCTCGGCAAACGGCTGCGACATAACGATACCTTTGCACAGGCGCAGACGTGCGCAAGCAGGTAGCGGATCTATTGCTACACAGGCTGGTGATCAGTTTCAGCGGTTGAGCCAGCGCCGGGCAAAGCCAAGCAGGCCCTGCGGCAGGAAGATGATCATCACGATGAAAATGACGCCGAGCGGGATCAGATACGGGAACTGATCCCCGAACAGGCGCGACAGCAACTCGCGGATCAGCTGGAAGAAACCGGCGCCGACGATCGGACCGACCAGCGTGCCGATGCCGCCCATGACGTTGAAGATGACCGTATCGCCGGAGGTGATGAAGTAGACGAAGTCGGGCGCGGCGAACTCGTTCTGGATCGCGTAGAGCACACCGGCAAGGCCGGCGAACAGGCCGGACAGCATCACCGCGACGATCTTGTAGCGCTCAACCGGATAGCCGATGGCGCGCGTGCGCGCCTCGTTCTCGCGGATCGACTGCAGCACCATCCCGAAAGGCGAGCGCGTTACCCGGCGCAGGATAAGATAGGACGCGGTCACCACCGCCAGCACGAACCAGTGCATGGTCTCGTTGGTGAAGCGCCCGTCATAGAGGAATGGGATCGTGAGATGCGGCCTGGTGAAGATCAGACCGTTCTCGCCGCCGGTGACCGCCGTCCAGGTAAAGATGATGACATAGAAAATCTGACTGAAGATCAGGGTCGTGATCGCGAAATAGATGTCGCGCAGCCGCGTCGAAAAATAGGCGACGAATAACGCCGCGCCGGCAGCGCCGGCAAGGCCCAACCCGATAGCCAGCCAAAGATTAGGCGGACTCACCAGCAGCAAAGCGGCGGCCGCCCCGTACATGCCAAGCCCGAAAAACGCGGAATGGCCGAACGAGACCATGCCGGTGTAGCCGATCAAAAGATCGGACGACATCGCCAGCAGCCCCCAGATCAGCACCTCAGTCAGGAAGCGGCGCCAGAACACCGGCAGCACCATCGGGGCGACGATCAGCAACGCCATCACAACGCAAAAGCCGATCCAGAAAACGGCGTTGTGGCTCAGCCTGGGCTTCACGGGCGCCATCGGTTTATCGAGCGGTGCGGTTGTCATTTCGGTGTCGGCACAAAGAGGCCCGTGGGCCTGAACAACAGCGTGAGGATGAGGACGATGAACGACACGATGACCGCCTGCGCGGGGCTGACCCAGATCGCGGCATAGGCCTCAAGTAGGCTGATGAAGATCGCAGCCGCGATCGAGCCCCCGAGGCTGCCCATGCCGCCGACCACGACGACGATGAAGGCCTTGAGCACCCAGTCGAGGCCCATTGTGTGGGTGACGCCGGCCATCGGCGCAAACAGCACGCCGCTTGCGGCTGCAAGCGCGGCGCCGATCGCGAACACGCCGGTGTAGACCCACGGCACCGGGATGCCCATGGCCTGCGCCATGACGCGGTCTTGCGTGGTGGCACGGATCCACACCCCGAACTTGCTCTGCTTCAGGAACACCCAGAACAGGCCAATGAGCGCTGCCGAGAGTCCGGCGATCACGAGCCGGTACCAGGGGTATTCGAGATAGAACAGATTGAAGTGGGTGGTGATGGGCTCGGAAATCTTGCGCGCCACCGGGCCGAACTGCCAGAGCACGTAGTTCTGCAGAATGAGCGAGATGCCGAAGGTGGCGAGGATGGTTGTGAGCGGGTCGCGTCCGATCAGCGGGCGCAATGTCAGGATCTGCATCGACGCGCCAAGTATCGCCACGATCATCGTTGCGAGGATGAGCGCAATCCAGAAGTTGCCGGTCAGGGCGAAGACCACGACGCCGACATAGGCGCCAAGCATGAACAGTTCGCCATGCGCGAAATTCACGACATCCATGATGCCGAAGATCAGCGTGAGACCGGACGCGACCAGCGCCAGGATCATGCCGGTGACGATGCCGTTCACCGTCTGGATCAGCAGCAGATCGAGCGGGATGCTTTTGAAGAAATCGAGGATGGCCATCATTGGCTTAGACCTTTGACCCACTCCCGCTCATTCCCGCGAAAGCGGGAATCCAGGGCAACCGACGCAAGTCCCGAATTTTTGGCCCTGGGTCCCCGCTTTCGCGGGGACGAGCGGTTTTAATTGCTCGGACGCAGACCATCTCACACCCCAAGATACTGCTTGATCAGCGGATCATTGATGGTGATCTCGGACGTCGCGCAGTGATGGCGCACCATGCCCTTTTCCATGATGTAGATGCGCTGGCTTGCCTCGAGCGTCAGCGGGACGTTCTGCTCGACCAGCAAAATTGCAACGCCCTCCTTGTGGAGCGCGTCGATGATCTGGTGGATCTGCGAAACCATTCTCGGCATAAGGCCTTCGGTCGGCTCATCGAGAAGAATGATCTTGGGCTCGAGCATCATCGCGCGTGCAATGGCGAGCATCTGCTGCTCTCCGCCGGAGAGCGTCCCGCCGGCCTGGTCGCGCCGTTCCGCAAGCACAGGAAAATAGGCGAATACCTTGTCGAGCAGCATCTTCTTGCGCTCCTCGGTGACGCCCGCGCGATCGAAGCCGGTACGCAGGTTCTCCATCACCGTGAGCAGGCGGAAGATGCGGCGGTCTTCCGGAACATAGCCGATGCCGCGCCGTGCCAGCCGGTGCGGCGCCTCGTGGGTGATTGAACTGCCCTCGAGCCTTATCTCGCCCTGCCGCGCGTTCACCAGGCCCATGATCGTCTTCAGGGTCGTTGACTTGCCGACGCCGTTACGGCCGATGAGACCAACGACCTCGCCGCGGCCGACCTCCAGCGTCACGCCATGCAGGATGTGGCTCTTGCCGTAGTAGGTGTGCAGCCCCTCGACCTGCACAAGCGGTTCGGACGATGGTGCGGTCGCGCTCATGTCTTGAGATAGGCCTCTTGTACCCGCGGATTTTTCTGAATCTCGGCCGGCGGCCCCTCGGCCAGCACGGCGCCATAGTTGAGCACGGTGATGCGGCTTGCGAGTTCCATCACCAAAGGCATGTCGTGCTCGACAATCAGGATCGTGAAGTCTTTCGCGATCCGGCGGACCAACGCCATCGTTTCGTGCGTTTCGGCCGCGCTCATGCCGGCGGTGGGTTCGTCAAGGCAGAGCAGCGTCGGTTCGGTGGCGAGCGCAATGCCAATCTCGAGATTGCGTTGCTCGCCGTGCGAAAGGTTAGAGGCAAGCTCGTTTGCCTTCGCCAGAAGCCCGACCTTGTCGAGGGCCTGCTCGGCTTTTTCGACGAGATCGTGGAACGACATGCAGTGACGCACCATGTTCCAGCTGTGCCGGCGCGACTGCGCCGCGACGCGCACGTTCTCCAGCGCTGTCGCATTCGGCATGATGTTGGTGATCTGGTACGAGCGGGCGATTCCCTTCTGCGAAATCCGATCGGACGACAACCCGGTAATATCCTCACCGTTGAAATAGATTTTTCCGGCCGTGGGTCGCAGAACCCCGGTCAGACAGTTGAAGAATGTGCTTTTCCCCGCGCCATTCGGCCCGATGATCGCGCGGATTTCCCCGCGCTGGACCTCGAAGTTGACCTGGTTGAGCGCAGCCAGGCCGCCGAAGCGGACCGTCAGCATGTCGGTCCGCAGAACAGGGGCCGATGCCGCTCCCCGGTTCATATCCGGGGAGCGAACATCGATCGATATGTCTGTCGTCACTTACGCTGTAGTGAATTTGCAAGCCGGCGGGAACAACGTTTTCTCGCCGGGGATCGTTTGCGTGATGACCGGTTTTCCGTCCCTTATCTCGAAGATAACTTCGAGCGGGAAGGCCTGGTGGTCTTCCTTGCGGAGCACCTTGTCGCCGGTGAAGAAGTCGTCGCTCAGTTTCATCTGCAAGCCTTCGAGCGCCTCGATCAGCTTCATGGTGTCCTTGCGGCCCTCGAACTTCGACTTCTCCATGCCGACCTTGAGCGCGTTCATGGCTTCGAAGTTTGCCTGCACGTAGCGGTCAGGCAGCGGGCCGGAGGGATCCATCTTCTTCAACCGCACGACAGCCTCGTCGAAGAATTTGCGGTGATGCGGTGTATCGAACGGCCCCTGGAACACCGGGATGTACCGATTGATCCCGACGAAGCCGTTGATCTTGGTACCGAGCGCCGGAAGGTTGGTGGATTCGGCGATCGCGCCGTCGCCCGCCCACTTGTACTTCTTGGTGAGGCCGAGGTCGAAGGCCTGGTTGCCGATCGTGATTCCGTCCTTGCCGAAGAAGATGCCGAACAGGCCATCGAAGTCGCCGCTGATCTTGGAAAGGAACGGCGTCATGTCGGCGGTGCCGAGCGGAATGCCGGTCGTGCCGACAACTTCGCCGCCGGCCTTCTTGATCTCCGCCGCGTAAGCGTCGCGTGTCGACTGGCCCCACGAATAGTCGGCAAAGGCGATGTGCCACTTTTTGCCCATCTTGGCGAGCGCGGGACCGAATGCCACCGCCTGCGCCGGCGCATAGTCGTGGACGCGGAAGCTGTAGCGGTTGCACTTGCTCGTGGTCAGCGTGGTGTCGAGGCACACGCTGATCATGTTGACGACCTTATTTTCCTCAAACACCGGCATGCAGGCGAGGCAGATATTCGACAGGAAGCCGCCGACGTGAACGTCGACATTGTCTTCGAGCAGCAGCTTCTCGACCTTGCGGCGCGCGACGTCAGGCTTGGATTCGTCGTCGGCGACCACGATCTCGACCGGCCGGCCGTTGATGCCGCCGTTCTTGTTGATGCGGTCGACCGCCATCTGCAAACCGACCAGCGCGGTCTTGCCGCCGAGCGCGCCCGCACCGGAGAGAGGCTGCTCCGAACCGATCTTGTACGGCTTGGCCTGGCCGAAGGCAGCCTGCCACGGAGCCGGCACCAGCATGGTGGCGCCGAGCGCTGCCGCCTTCACGCCCCAGCCGACGACCGTGCGACGCGTGGTCTTGCCGCTGTACCAGAAGTCCTGCGCCCACTCTTCTTCTTTCCATTTTTCAGTCATTACGAGTCCTCCCTCTGGATCTCATGAGTTGCGATCGGCATGCGACTTCCGCTCGCCGACGCAAACCCGAACCGTTGATCTGGAAAACATCACGTTTACCCGCGTGCCGGCAGCATGGCTGGCGAAACGCGCAACCATAAGAGCGGTCACCGCATGCCTGACGGCATGACAAGGCATCGCCAATCCCTCCCCTGCCGGCCCTTGCCGGGCTCTTCGTTGTCATTAGCAAACGCGATCCGGAACCAAGTTTCAACCGCAATTTCCGTATTGATGGATACCAACTCACATGGTCGTATGCTTGCCTCAGGATTTGGCAGGCACGCTCGAAGGCAGGCGCGGCCAATGCTAGCTTTGCCGCAAGAAACAGACCGGATGGCGTGAATGGCTGTCAGCCCCCTACGAAAAGAGCAGAAGGCGAACCAGGACAGCGGTCTTATGGCGCGCCGTGCGATCCGCGCCGGCACCCACCGCGGACCGACCGCAGGCCTCGCGCCGGGAAATGTGCAGGGCAATCTTGCCATTTTGCCGCAGGCGCTGGCGGCGGACTTCCTTCGCTTCTGCCAGCTCAATCCAAAGCCCTGCCCGCTGATCGGAATGTCGGCGCCCGGCGATCCGCGCGTGCCCGAATTGGGCGAGGATCTCGACATCCGCACCGATCTGCCGCGATACCGCGTCTGGAAAAACGGCGAGCTCGTCGCCGAACCACAGAACATCCGTGAATTCTGGCGCGACGATCTGGTGAGCTTCGTGATCGGCTGCTCTTTTTCGTTCGAGGAAGCGTTGACGGCGGAAGGCATCGAGCTGCGCCACATCACGCGCGGCTGCAATGTCCCGATGTACCGCACCTCGATCGCAACGCAGGAAGCGGGCCCGTTTCGTGGACCGATGGTCGTTTCGATGCGGCCGATGACACCGCGCGATGCGATCCGCGCGGTGCAGATCACGACGCGGTTTCCTTCGGTGCACGGCGCGCCGGTGCATATCGGCAAACCGGAGATGATCGGCATCAAGGACGTTATGAAGCCGGACTACGGCGACGCCGTCGAAGTGCGCGACGACGAATTGCCGGTGTTCTGGGCGTGCGGGGTGACGCCGCAATCGGTGATCGCGACCGTGAAGCCGGAATTCTGCATCACGCACTATCCCGGCAGCATGCTGGTGACCGACCGGCGCAATACCGAGTTTGCGATTTTGTAGAAAGCACAGATGCAGTGCAAAACGAAATGTCCGCTAAGGGCCAAAAGCGGACTTAGCGACTTATTCGATGATTTCGTCGGCGCGCAGCAGGAATGACTCGGAAATTTTGAGGCCGAGAGCCTTTGCCGTCTTTACATTGACGACCAGATGAAACTTCGTTGGCGCCTGGACAGGCAAATCTCCAGGCCGTTCGCCGTTCAGGATTCGATCAACGTAGAGAGCCGCTCCGCGAATTTGGTCAATCTGATCAATCCCATATGACATCAATCCGCCGTCCGCGACGTAATATCTGTAGGGATAAACCGCTGGCAGACCGAATCGCGCGGCGAGATCAATGATCTGCTTGCGATGAACCGAGGTGAACGCATCGGTCATCACGATCAATCCGCCCCCTGGAACACGGGCAAACTCCGTAAGGACGCGTTCAATCTCGGCAGCGTCATGTACTTGAGCCGCCGTTACACCCACCGTATGCGAGGGCGCAGCCGATTCGATCGAGCGCATGTACAACTCGGTATAGGGGGCTGTCTGAGGGTTAAATACAACGGCGGCTCGCGTCATGGTGGGCGAAACTTGCTTTAGTAACTCCAGCCATTTTCCGCCAATGGCCCGATCGTAATTCGTGAAGCCAGTCACTGCCCCGCCCGGCTTCGCCAAGCTCTCGACCATGTCTTGACCTATCGGATCGGACACTTGAGTAAAAATGATAGGAATGGTTTTCGACTCTCGTTGCAATGCTTTGACCGCCGGAGTTGAAACAGCCACCACTAGCTCAGCTTTAAGCTTCACGAGCTCGGCTGCATGACGGCGGAAGCGATCGCGATCGCCGCCCGCCCAGCGATAATCGATCCGTAAATTAAGACTGGCTTTCCAGCCCAGCTTTTCCAATTCTTCCGTCAGCGCCTTTACCCGAATTTGCCCTTCCGGATCGCCGTCGGCGTATTGCATCAGCACGCCGATACGTCGCATCCGCGCGGTTTGCTGTGCGCGTACCGCCAGCGGCAGCACTGCCGCTCCAGCTACAAGGTAGATAAATTCTCGTCGCCTCATACGCCCCCCAAGGCCGACCGGGGCACTGTAGCGGTTTAAGCGAGGCTCGATAAGGACGACCCGGATGTCCGCTTTGGGCCAATAGCGGACACCATTCATTCGATAACCGTGTTGGCACGCGCTAACAGTGTCAGATACTACTTTTCATTCGTCATGCCCGGGACATAGGCGTGCGGAGCCGCCATATTTCGGACGGCTATACCCGGCGATGACGGCTAAGCCGCATCCCGTGCGTTCTTGTCGAGCAAGCCTGCCTCGACCAGAGCCTGCCGGATACGTGCAACTTCATCGCGCTCGATCTTGACCAGCGGCGGGCGCACGACCGCGCGCGGCAACTTGCCGAGCAGCACCAGCGCTTCCTTCATGCGGTTGTGCATGTCGACGAAGGGGTCGGCATAGAACACGCGCGCCATCGGCTCGATGCGCTCGTTGAGCCGCTTCGCCTCAGCGAGGTCATTCTTCTGCACGGCGCGGAACAGCCGCGCCTGAAGATCGGCGATCACACTGCCCGAGCCTGACAGCAGCCCGTTGCAGCCGAGCACCAAAGACGAGAACAGCCACGAGCTGTGCGTCGTCAGGACGTTCACCGGCCGCGGCAGATTCTGCAGCGTGCGGATGTGCCATTCGTGATGCGGAACGTTGCCGATCCAGTCCTTGATGGCGCGGATCGACGGTACCTCCTCGCACATCTTCAGCAGCGTGTCTTTCGGATAGCCCTGCCCGGTCGCGAGCGGATACTGGAAGACGATCAGCGGCAGGTCGGTTGCGTCCGCTATGCGCTTGACGTGCGCGAGCGCCATCGCCGGCGACTGCCCGAGCGTGAACGGCGCCGGCGGAAAGACCAGCAGCGCCGACGCGCCGCCCTGCGTTGCCATGCGGGCAATGCGCGCGGCCTCGATGCTCCCGTCGGCCCAGATGCCGTTCACGAGCGGCAGGCGCGCGCCGATCTCATCCTGCGCGATATCGAGCACACGCTTCTGCTCGTCGAATGTGCACGAAGCGACTTCGGTCGAGTGCGCATTGATGGTGATCGCGGACAGGCCCTCGACCGAGGCCACGTCGCGCAGATGCTTGCGAAAGCTTGCCTCGTCGATGGCGAGATCATTGTCGAACGGCAGCAAAACCGCCGGAATTACGCCGTGGGGGACATAAGCCGTCCGCTGCGCCATGGGCCTTTCTCCGTTCGAAATTGCCGCGACGAGTATAATTCAGACGACCAGCGCGCCGCCATCGATATAGACGACTGACCCCGTCGCAAAGCCGACAGTCATAAACGTAAGGATTTGCTGGGCGATATCGTCCCCCGTCCCGACGCGGCCGACCGGCAGCGTGGCGGCCGTCTTTGCCAGCATGTCGCGGCGCGCGGCTTCCGGCATATTCGCGCGGATCGGCGTATCAATCGTTCCAGGCGACACGGCATTGACCCTGACCGGCGCCAGTTCCAGCGCCAGGCCCTTGGTCAAAGACTCAAGCGCGCCGTTGACCGCGCCGACAATCGCAGCGCCGGGCCGGGGCCGAGTGCTGAGGTAACCCGTCACAAACGTGAGCGACCCGCCGGGACGGATCTCGGCCGACCGCGCGACCCGCCAGGCGCCCCAGAATTTGCTCTCCATAGTCGCGCGAACATCGTCCATGGCAACGGTCTTGAAAGGCCCCGTGCGCAACTGCGCGGCCGTCACAACAACATGATCGACCGGTCCGCATTTCCGGAAAAGATCCGCGACGCTTTCGTCGCTGGTGACATCGGCAGGAATGCCTGTCGCACCGATTTTATCCGCCGCGGCCTTCAAGCGTTCCGCATTGCGGGACGCAACCACCACGTCGGCGCCCTCTTTCTTGGCAAGCTCCGCGGTCGCAAGACCGATGCCGGATGAACCTCCGACGACGACAACTTTCTTTCCGGCAAGCTGCATCTTGTGGCTTCCCTTTGGAGACGCGTCTCAAGCGATAACGGAATAAGCGTGGCGCTCCCGCCGTTCGAGCAGCGGCAAGGCGCTTTCCAGCACGAGCTTCTTGAAATGCGGCGTCTGCTGATGATCGATGAACGCCTGCTCGTCCTTGTATTGTTCGTACAGCAGAAATTCATTTGGATCGTCGTGCGAGCGATTGACGACGAACTCCAGGTTGCCCGGCTCCTGCCGGGCCGCAGGCGTCAGCTCGCGCAAGATCGCTTCGACTTTTTCTGTTTGTCCCTCGCGAGGCCGCCAGTAGGCAACGATCACATATGTCATGATTTACCTGTTGGATGTTGGAAGCACGAAAGCTTCCATGAGGATTAAACTGCCGCCCTGACGTCACCCGCAAAACCGAATTCCGCCGACAACCGGTCGGCGGCCGCGCGGACGACGCGCGCCCGTTTCTGCAGCGCCTCGATCGACAACCGCCAGACCGGTCCAGAAATGCCGATAGCACCGATGACCTGTCCGCTGAAATCACGGACCGGCACCGCGGCACAGCGCACTTCGGCATCGAACTCGCCATCATCGATGGCGAGACCCGTGCGCCGTACTTCGGCGATTTCCCGCCGCAAGGATTCGGCCGCCGTGATCGATTTCGGCGTAAATGACTTCAGGTCTGCGCGCGTCAGATAACGCTCGAACTGATCAACCGGCAGGGCCGCCAGCATGATCTTGCCGAGAGCCGTGCAGTGCGCAGGGCGCACCGCGCCGGCGCGATCGTTGAGCTGGAAGGCCCCCTTCCCGCCCGTGCGCGCCAGCACGACAACCGCATCGTCCATCCGCACGGAAAAATGCGCGCTCTCTCCGGTTTCACGCGAAAGATCCTCGAGGATCGGCGTCGCAAGGCTCACCATTTCCACTTCGTCGAGGGCGCTTGCCGCCAGGGCAAACAACGGCCGGCCGATCCGATATCGCTTGGAATCCGGCATCTGGCGCACGTAGCCAAGTGACACCAAGGTCTTGACCAGATGGAATGTCGTCGAATTGTGCAACCCGACCCGCTTGGAAAGATCGGCCAGGCCGATGCCGTCCCGGTTGCGGGCGATCTCCTCCATGATAGCGAAGGCGCGCGCGAGCGATTGCACGCCGCCGCGCGGCTGGCCGGCACCGCGAGGCGCGGCAGCGCGCTGAGGGCCCCGCGCCGCGGCACTTGCCGATCTTTGTTTGCTTTGCGCTTTCACTGCGGTCTCGCCCCCAGCATTGCTATTTCGCAGGCACCACGTCGGGAAGATAGCGCTTGCCGAAGACCGGCTCCTTGTACGGCGTCGGCGGCAATTGCCAGGCCCCGGTCGACGGCGGACGTACTTCTGCGTCCACATGTACGTCGAGCAGATAAGGCTTGTTGGCCTTGATCGCGTGCTCGAGCGCGCCTTTGAAGTCCTGCGACTTTGTCACCGTTATCGCTTCGACACCGGTCGCGCGCGCCCAAGCAGCAAAGTCTGGATTGTAGGGTTTGTTGTTCGGTCCTTCGTGGAACATCGTCCCGTGCTCGCGGCCGCCGAACATGCCGAGTTGGATGTCGCGGATCGAAACCCAGCCAAAATTATTCCAGATCACCCAGACCACCGGGATGTTGTACTCGACCGCGGTGCACAGCACGTGCGGAACCATGGTGAAGCAACCGTCGCCGGTAACTGCAACGACGGGCCGGTCGGGCGCGGCAAGTTTGGCGCCAAGCGCGCCGGCGGCGCCGAAGCCCATGCCGGAAAAGCCCCACGAATTGAGCATCGTCTGCGGGCGCCGGGCCTTCCAGAACTGCATATACCAATTGTGACTGACGCCGACGTCGCAGCACAGGATCGCGTCCGGCGGCAGCACGGCCTGACAATCGGCGACGATGCGCTCCGGCCGGATCGGTGACGCATGCGTCTCGAAATTCGGTCGGACAAAATCGTCCCATTCGGACTGCCATTTCCGGATGTCGGCAACCCATGCCTTCGTTGCCTCTCGCTTCGGCTTGCGCGTATCGATCTCGGCCAGCAGCTGGCGCAGGAAAGTGCGCGCATCGGCCAACACGCCGATGTCGGGCGGATAGTTGCGGCCAAGTTCGGCCGGGTCGACGTCCGCATGGATCAATTTGGTCTGCGGAAAATTCCACGAATATCCCGGCATCCATGACGACGCCGAGCGGTCATCGAAGCGCGCACCGATGGCGATAACCAGATCCGCGCGCCGGCCCGCTTCGTTCGCAGGGTATGCGCCGTTGCGCCCGATAAACCCGAGCGCCAACGGATCAGTCATGTCCAGCGCTCCCATGCCGTTCGGCGATGAGATCACCGGGATCTGCAGCCGGTGTGCGAATTCGGTGAGTTCGCGCGAGGCCTCCGACAGCGTCACACCGTGACCGACGAAGATGACGGGCTGTTGCGCTTTCAGAATGAGGTCGACGCACGCTGCTATTTCATCGGGCGAGGCGCCGCTGCGCTGCGCATTGAGCGGCGGCGACGGCGGCGGGATCTCGACGTCATCCTCTTCCTGGAAAACATTGAAGGGCACGTCGACGTTCACCGGACCCGGGCGTCCCGACAGCATGGTCGTGGTCGCCTGGCGCAGCGCCAGCGGCAACATGTCCACCCGGGTCGGCTGGAAACTGCGCTTCACGACCGGCCGGATGATGTTCGGGAAATCTGCCTGGAAGTGCTTATTGATTTCCTGAAACGGGCTGCGGTTGAACTGCGACGTCGGCACATTCGCGGTGATCGCGAGCAATGCCGAGGAATCCGAGATCGCGAGCGCCAGCGGCATGACAATATTGCAGGAGCCCGGCCCGCAAGAGGTCAGGGTCGCCACCGCCTCGTGCCGCACCCGGAAATAGGCGTCGGCCATGTGAGCGGCCACCTGCTCGTGGCGTGGCGAGACCAGGGTGATGCGGTCGCGCGCTTCGTAAAGAGAATCCAGGATGCCGACGTTGCCGTGCCCGCAAATCCCGAAAACGTAAGGGATTTTGCTGTCGATCAGATATTCGGTGATGAGGTCCGCACCCTTCATCCGTGGCATCGCATTCCACCCGCGTTGGTCGGCCTATCCTATTGAAAAGACAGGTTTTTGCTTTCCGACAATACGAGACTGAGTTTAACCATATCGGTGATGGCGCGACAACGTTGTTCCTGCGTGGGCCGGCGACCTCTGCCTTTGACCTAATATCGCACCTCCAGAACGGAACTTTCCCGGGATTAGCGGATTTAATTGCTGGCGGGCGCTCCAGGGTGACAAATGTCTGGAGCGATCGGGAGGGGGCCAGGTTTTGTCCCAAATAAACGGCGAACACCCATGGCAGCGCAGCTTCGAGTGGATCGGGCGCTGATCGTGCAGTTCGGACCTTATCGCCTCCGATCGCCCCCGCCGCGCGCAAGCGTGGCGATAAAGGCGGGTCATTCGGGAGGCGTCGATGCAACCAACTACGGTCACTAGCAAAAATATCGCCAACGGCGTGCCGAAGAAGCGCGCGGGCAAGTCTGATGACGACAGCTCCGTCCCCGGCTCACCACTGGAATTGCAGAATCTCTTGCAGGCGCTGCGCGCAATGCGTGCCGGCGACTTTTCCGTGCGGATGACCGGCGAGGAAGACGGCCTGCTCGGCAAGATCGCGGATACTTTCAATGAGATCGTTGCAGCCAATCAGCGCATGGCCGAGCAGATCGAGCGGGTCGGCCAGCTGGTCGGGCGCGAGGGCCAGACACGTCATCGCGTGAAATTCGGCCTCTCAAGCGGTGCCTGGGGCGAAATAGAGTCCTCGGTCAACACGTTGATCGACGATCTGATCTGGCCAACCAAGGAAGTGACGACGGCGGTCGCTGCGGTCGCGCAAGGAAACCTGCTCAACACCGTGCGTCTCGAAGTCGACGGCCGCCCGCTCAAGGGCGAGTTCCTCGAAGCCGCGACCATCGTGAACACGATGATCAAGCAGCTCAGCGTGTTCACGTCGGAAGTGACGCGCGTCGCGCGCGAAGTCGGCACCGAGGGCAAGCTCGGCGGCCAGGCGCAGGTGCGCGAAGTGACCGGCGTGTGGAAGGACCTCACCGAGAGCGTGAACTCGATGGCGAGCAACCTGACCGCGCAGGTGCGCAACATCGCCGAAGTGACCATTGCCGTCGCCGACGGCGACTTGTCCAAGAAAATCACGGTCGACGTGCGCGGCGAAATCCTTCAGCTGAAAGAAGCCATCAATACGATGGTGGACCAGCTGCGCTCGTTCGCCTCGGAAGTGACGCGCGTCGCGCGCGAGGTGGGCACCGACGGCAAGCTCGGCGGCCAGGCGCTCGTGCCTGGCGTCGCCGGCACCTGGAAAGACCTGACCGACTCGGTCAACGCCATGTGCGGCAACCTGACCGACCAGGTCCGTAACATTGCGCAGGTGACGACCGCCGTCGCCCGCGGCGACCTGTCACGCAAGATCACCGTCGACGTGCGCGGCGAAATTCTCGAACTCAAGGACACCATCAACACAATGGTGGACCAGCTCAACTCATTTGCCTCGGAAGTGACGCGCGTCGCGCGCGAAGTCGGCACCGAAGGCAAGCTCGGCGGCCAGGCGCAGGTGCCAGGTGTCGCCGGCACCTGGAAGGATTTGACCGACAGCGTCAACTTCATGGCCGGCAACCTGACCGCGCAGGTCCGCAACATCGCCGACGTCGCAACCGCCATCGCCGGCGGCGACCTGTCGAAGAAGATCACCGTCGAAGCGCAGGGCGAGGTACTCGCGCTCAAGAACACGGTGAACAACATGGTGGACCGCCTCCGCGTGTTCGCGGACGAGGTCACGCGTGTCGCCAAGGAAGTAGGTACGGAAGGCAAGCTGGGTGGTCAGGCCAACGTCCGCGGCGTAGCCGGCACGTGGAAGGACCTCACGGACTCGGTCAACTCGATGGCCAACAACCTCACGGCGCAGGTCCGCAACATCGCGGACGTGGCCACGGCCATCGCGCGCGGCG
>DASSSM010000210.1:0-4403 GCA_035708425.1 Pseudolabrys sp. | reverse complement strand
CAAGGTGATTGAAGCGCTGCCCGATTTGAAGCTGCTGATCACGACGGGGGCCCGGAACAACTCGTTCGACGTCAAGGCCTGCGCCGAGCGCGGCATCACGGTATGCGGGACCGGCGCCGTCGGCAGCCCCACCACCGGTATTGCCTTTGGCCTGATGCTGGAGCTGACCCGCCGCATCGGTTTCGAAAATGCAAGGCTGAAGGCGGGCGCGCCTTGGCAAGTGACCATCGGCCGCGACCTTGAAGGCCTCACACTCGGCATTGTCGGCCTCGGCAAACTTGGCCAGCGCTCCGCCGCGGTCGGCAGGGCGTTCGGCATGAAGACCATCGCCTGGAGCCAGAACCTGACGGACGAGAAAGCCAAGGCCGCTGGTGCGGAATACGTCTCCAAGGAAGATCTTTTTCGCAACGCAGATTTTGTCACCATCCATCTTGTGCTGAGCGACCTCTCGCGCGGGCTGGTTGGCGCAAAAGAATTGGGCCTGATGAAAAAATCGTCTTATCTCATCAACACGTCTCGGGGCCCGATCGTCGATGAGAAAGCGCTGATCGCCGTGCTGCAGTCGAAGTCCATTGCCGGTGCCGGACTCGACGTTTTCGATATCGAGCCCCTGCCGCTCGATCATCCGTTCCGCAAGATTGACAATGTCGTCATCACGCCGCACCTCGGCTATGTGAGCGAGCAGAATTACCGGAAATATTTCTCCGACATCGTCGAGGACATCCGCGCCTGGCTCGACGGCAAGCCGGTGCGGGTCATCGACGCGAAGTGACATTCGCCGTCGTCCCCGCGAAAGCGGGGACCCACACGCCGTGTGCCATCGGAAAAACTGCGGAGTATGGGTCCCGGGCCTCCCCCGCTAGCGCTCGGTCGCCCGGGACGACAAATCAGAGGCAGAACAGCCTTGCCGCATTGTTATAGGCGACGTCGGCGCGCACGGACTCGTCGAGCTGCACCGTGTCCATGAACGGACCAGCGCCTTCCGCATCGAAAGGATAGTCGGCCGAGAACATCACGTGGTCCCGGCCAAGCGCGCCGATCGAGCAATGCAATGGCGGACCGTCATACATACCCGAAGTCGTGACCCAGACATTTTCCTTGATGTATTGCGACGGCGGCTTCGGCAGATTCCAGCCGTAAGGCCTCGAGCGGCTGTCGAAGCGCCAGAGCAGGAAAGGCAAGGTCTCGCCGAGATGGCCGAGCAACAGCTTTGCTTTCGGATAGCGATGGAAGACACCGCCCGAGATGATGCGTAGCGCATGTGAACCGGTCTCGACGCCCCAACCCCACATCGGCCGCACCAACACATTGTAGCCCGCGAGCACCGGCAGCGCCGCGACCGGATCGGCCGGATGCACATACACCGGCGCATCGAGAGCGGCGGCGCGTTCCCAGAACGGATCATAGGAGCGGTCGTCGAGATATTTGCCGTTGGTATGTCCGTTGATCATGGCGCCGCAGAACTTCAGATCGCGCACGCAGCGCTCGAGCTCGTCGGCGGCAGCCTTTGCATCCTGCATGGCAAGATGTGCGAAACCAGAATAGCGGTCGGGCCGCTTCTGAATTTCCCTGGCCAGGAAATCGTTCGATGCGCGGGCGGCACGCACGGCTGTTGTAGCGTCGTGCTCCGCCTGCACGCCCGGCCCGGCGATCGCCAGGATCGCCCGCGCGATGCCGTGCTGTTCCATCATCTTCAGGCGCTGCTCACCGAAATCGGTCAGAGCCGCGTAAAGCTGCGCCGTTTTGGCCGGTGCGACGTCGACCATCGTCGGCCGCCAATAGGGCTCGGTGGCCGGATCGAGGAAATGCTCTTCGAGCGCGATTTTCTTGACCATGCGTTGCCTCCCCAAGGCCAACGGCCTGCTTCATCTTTTCTCTTTTAGCTGTATCGGATTTTGGGCTAACGTGTCCCACGATGCAAGGCGGCACAAGATCGCCGGCCGTGATGTGGGTAGGACGCGTCGCGTCATGAATCGTCTGGTAACCAACGACAAAAGCCAGGTGCAGGTGATCGCGCGGGCGGCCACGATTCTGCGCGCGCTGGAAGAGGAAAACAGTGGACTGAGCCTGGGCCAAATCGCACAGCGCGTGAACCTTGCGCGCTCGACCGTGCAACGCATCGTTGCCGCGCTTGAAACCGAAAAGCTGGTCATCGCAGCGACGCCAAACGGCCGCGTGCGGCTCGGGCCGACGATCCTGCGGCTCGCGGCCTCGGTACGCAGCGACTTCGTCGCGATGGCGCGTCCATTCCTTGAGCGCCTGTCGGAAGAACTGCACGAGACCGTCGATCTTTCTACGGTGAAAAAGGACCACCTCGTCTTCATCGACCAGGTCATCGGCTCGCAGCGGCTGCGCGCAGTCTCGGCCGTCGGCGACACGTTCCCGCTCTACTGCACGGCCAACGGCAAGGCCTATCTCGCGCAACTCACCGACAAGGCCATCGAGGCGCTGATCGGACGCGTTTACGAAGCGCGAACGCCGAAGACACTCACGCGGTTTGACGCCCTGCTTGCCGATCTCAAGTCGGCACGGCGCAACGGCGTCGCCTATGACCGCGAAGAACATACATTGGGCATCTGCGCCGTGGGCGTTGCGATGCACGATCCGCTCGGCAACGCGATCGCCATCTCCGTGCCGGTGCCGAGCCAACGCTTTGCAAGCCGGCAGACGCTTGTTGCCGAACGGCTGGTCGCCACCAAAAAGGCCCTGGAGGCTCACATGAATTCTTCGGCTGCCTGAGTGCAGGCACCGGAAGCACGATGAAATAAAGCATCAAAGGGAGGGAGCCGTGGCTAAAAGAATTCGCGGCGTGATGTTCGAAGAAAATCTGAAGAACAGCATGGGGCTGGAGTTCTACAACCTGTCCCACCGCTTCGGCTATCAGTCCCCGAACTGGCCTTACTTCGAGGACGTGAAGATCGAGCGCATCCACTACATGGCGAAATCGGGCGTGCTGTCGCAGCGGATCACGACCTCGATGCACAACACCACGCACATCGACGCGCCGGCACACGTCATTCAAGGCACGCCGTTCATCGACGAGGTCCCGCTCCCACATTTCTTCGGCTCGGGCATCGTCGTATCGATCCCGAAGAACAAATGGGAGCCGATCACCGGCGACGACCTGGAAAAGGCCTGCGGTAAGATTGTTCGTCCACGTGACGTCGTGATCGTCAACACCGGCTGGCACAAGTTCTACGAGGACAGCGAGGATTATTTCTGTCGCGCGCCGGGGTTCGTGCCATCAGCCGGCGAATGGTTCGTGAAAAAGAAGGTCAAGGTTGTCGGACACGACACGCAGGCGAACGACCATCCGCTCGCGACCGCAATCGGCCCGCAGCGCAATGGACCGCTGCATCCGCATCTGGCCGAGGAATACCGCGAGTGGTCCGGCGGCCGCGACTGGAAGGATGACTTCCCGGAATGGGAGCCAGTGCACCGTATCCTGTTCAGGAACGGCATCATGGGCATCGAGAACGTCGGTGGCGATATCGACAAGGTCACCGGAAAACGCTGCACCTTTGCCTATTTCCCGTGGAACTGGGATCGCGGTGACGGGTGTATCGTGCGGCTGGTCGCTATCCTCGATCCGAAACAAAAATTCCGCATCGAAAAGGGGAGTAAATTCTGATGATCGTCCGCAAACTCTCCGAGGCAAAACCATATGAGGCACCGAACCACCGCAGCTATGAATCCCTGCGCATCTTCGGTGCCGAGATGGGCGGATCGCAGGCGCTGATCTTCGGCATCTCGCATTTCCAGCCCGGCGGCGGCGCCGGACCCGACGCCTCCCCGCCGGAAAAAATCTATCACATACTCAAGGGTGAACTGACCGTGATCGCGGGCGGCAAGGAGCAGGTGGCGAAACCAGGTGATACCGTTTTCATCGCGCCGAACGAAAACCGCGAGATCGTCAATCGCGGCAAGGAGGTTTGCACCATCCTGGTCGCGGTCGCCGCACCGAAATGAGGGCGCGCCATGAGTGATTTTCTGAAAAACCCGCTGTCCTTGTTCGATATCAAGGGCAAGACCGCCATCATCACCGGCGCATCGGGCGCCTTTGGCGCACTGGCGGCGAAAACGTTCGCGGGTGCAGGCGCCAATGTCGTGCTGGCGGCAAGTAAGGCAGATGAATTGAGGAAAGTGGCGGCCGAATGCGAAAAGCTCGGTAGCAAAACCGAGATCGTCGCGCTGCGGCCAAGCTCGGAGGAAAACTGCGCGAAAATCGTCAAGGCAGCGGTCGACAAATTCGGCAGGGTCGACATTCTCGTCGTGGCCTCTGGCCTCAACAAGGTTTCCAAGATCGTCGACCAGAAAGTCGAGGATTTTCTCGACGTGATGGACGCCAACGTCAACCAGTCATGGCTGATGGCACGCGCGGCCGGAAAGCAGATGCTCAAGCA
>DASSSM010000209.1:0-3572 GCA_035708425.1 Pseudolabrys sp. | reverse complement strand
CGGCGATATCAAGAAGCTCGCCAAGCTCGGCGGCTCTCCGGATAAGGCGGCACTGACGTCGTCGGTGACTGATTTCTATTTCACCAATCCCATCGCGCGTGCGTCCGCGATCATGGCCGAATGCTCCGCGCTGGCGCATGCGGCAACCAAGACGGCGGCGGAGTAGCGCGCATGGTGGATTTCTTTTGGACCTACCTCTGGCCGCTCATCATCATCCTGGTGGAGTCGGTGGTGCTCCTGGTGGTTTTGCTCATTGCCGTCGCCTATGTCTTGCTCGCCGACCGCAAGATCTGGGCGGCCGTACAGATCCGGCGCGGTCCGAACGTGGTGGGTCCGTGGGGTCTGTTTCAGTCGTTCGCCGACCTGTTGAAATTCGTAGTCAAGGAGCCGGTGATCCCGGCCGGCGCCAACAAGGGCGTATTCCTTTTGGCGCCGCTGATCTCTTGCGTGCTGGCGCTCGCGGCCTGGGCGGTGATCCCGGTCAATGCCAAATGGGTGATCGCCGACATTAATGTCGGGGTGCTCTACATCTTCGCCATCTCGTCGCTGATGGTCTACGGCATCATCATGGCGGGATGGGCGTCGAATTCGAAATACCCGTTCCTCGCCGCGCTGCGCTCGGCGGCGCAAATGGTGTCCTACGAAGTGTCCATCGGCTTCGTCATCATCACCGTCCTGCTGTGCGCCGGTTCGCTCAATCTCTCGGCCATCGTGCAGGCGCAGGATGGCCCTTACGGGTTCTTGAGCTGGTATTGGCTTCCGCTGTTCCCGATGTACGTTATTTTCTTCGTCTCGGCGCTGGCGGAGACCAATCGGCCGCCGTTCGACCTGGTAGAAGCCGAGTCCGAACTGGTGGCCGGCTTCATGGTGGAGTACGGCTCGACGCTCTACATGATGTTCATGCTTGGCGAGTACGTGGCGATTTGCACGATGTGCGCCATGGCCACTATTTTCTTCCTTGGCGGCTGGTTGTCGCCGATCCCCTATCCGCCGTTCACCTGGGTTCCGGGCGTCGTCTGGTTCACGCTGAAGGCGTCGGGTTTCTTCTTCCTGATCGCCATGGCCAAGGCCATGGTTCCACGCTATCGCTACGATCAGCTCATGCGGCTCGGCTGGAAAGTTTTCCTTCCGCTGTCGCTGGCAATGGTGGCGATCGTCGCAGCCGTCATCCAGTTCGGCCCGCTGGCGGCAGGGGCGGTGAAATGAGGGTGCGATGAGACTCGATCGCGCAGCCAAGGGTTTGTTTCTGCTGGAGTTCGTGACCGGCTTTGTGCTGGCCATGCGTTATTTCTTCAGGCCGAAGGCTACGATCAATTACCCGTACGAGAAGAATCCTATCTCACCGCGCTTCCGCGGTGAGCACGCGCTGCGTCGCTATCCGAACGGCGAGGAGCGGTGCATCGCCTGTAAGCTCTGCGAGGCAATTTGCCCGGCGCAAGCGATCACCATCGAGGCCGGCCCGTGCCGCAATGACGGCACCCGGCGGACCACGCGTTACGACATTGATATGGTGAAGTGCATCTATTGCGGGCTCTGCCAGGAGGCGTGCCCGGTGGATGCAATCGTCGAAGGGCCGAATTTCGAATTCGCCACCGAAACGCGTGAAGAGCTCTACTACGACAAGGAACGCCTGTTGGCGAACGGCGACCGCTGGGAGCGCGAGATCGCCAAGAACATCGCGCTCGACGCGCCATACAGGTGACGGCGATGGAATTTGGTTCTCATTTCCATCGCCGTCATGGCCGGGCTTGGCCCGGCCATCCACGCCTTGCTTCTGCGCAGGTGAGCAAGACGTGGATGCCCGCGACAAGCGCGGGCATGACGAATGAGAGCGCGGAGTCCCGCGCATGATCATCGTCGCGCTGTTCTTTTATCTGTTTGCCGGCATCTGCGTGGCGAGTGCCTTCATGGTGATTGCCGCCCGCAATCCCGTGCACTCCGTGCTCTATCTCATCCTGGCCTTCGTGAACGCGGCAGGCCTGTTCGTGATGATGGGTGCCGAGTTTCTCGCGATGATCCTGATCGTCGTGTACGTCGGCGCGGTCGCGGTACTGTTCCTGTTTGTGGTGATGATGCTCGACGTTGATTTCGCCGAGCTCAAGCAGGGCGTACTGCAATATCTGCCGATCGGAATGCTGATCGGTGGCGTCTTTCTCGCCGAACTTCTGCTGGTCGTAGGCGCCTGGGCGATCGGTCCGGGCATACCGCAGGCGATCACCGCGCCGATCCCGACAAATGTCACGAACACCGAGGCCATCGGTCTCGTCCTCTATACGCGCTATGTCTATTTCTTTCAGGCCGCCGGGATGATCCTGCTGGTCGCGATGGTCGGCGCCATCGTGTTGACATTGCATCACCGTGCCCGCGTGCGCCGCCAGGACATTGCCGCGCAGGTTGCGCGCACGCCGGCAGCCTCGATTGAAGTCGTCAAAGTCCGTTCGGGGCAGGGGCTGGGGAGCAATACATGACCATCGGCCTCGGCCATTACCTCTCCGTTGCCGCGATCCTGTTCACGCTCGGGATCTTCGGCATTTTCCTCAATCGCAAGAACGTCATCATCATCCTGATGTCGATTGAGCTGATCCTGCTTGCGGTCAACATCAACCTGGTGGCGTTCTCGACGCACCTCGGTGACATCGTCGGTCAGATCTTCGCACTATTGGTGCTCACCGTGGCCGCCGCCGAGGCCGCGATCGGTCTTGCCATCCTGGTCGTTTTCTACCGCAACCGCGGCTCGATCGCCGTCGAAGACATCAATTTGATGAAGGGCTAGGGGCGGAATGTATCAGGCGATCGTCTTTCTTCCGCTTCTTGGCGCGATCCTGGCTGGCCTGATCGCGCTGGCCGGCGCGCGCGCCCGTTTCCCGGGCAAGGGCCCGGCTCCGGGTGGTGAAGACCATGCAACCGACCATGGTGCGCGCTATGGCGGCGCGGTCAGTCACGCCTCGCATCATGCCGAGGAGCATGTGCCTGCGGCGGTGGGCTCGCGTACGGCCGAGCTGATCACCACGACGCTGCTGATGATCTCCATGATCCTGTCATGGATCGCATTTGTGGATGTCGGCTTTGCGCACCACGATGCGCGCGTTCCGGTGTTCACGTGGATGGCCGCGGGCGATTTGAAAGTAGAATGGTCGCTGCGCATCGATACGCTCACGGCCGTGATGCTGGTGGTCGTTAATACGGTCTCGGCATTCGTGCATCTCTACTCGATCGGGTACATGCACGAAGACCCGTATCGACCGCGTTTCTTCGGTTATCTGTCGATGTTCACTTTCGCCATGCTGATGCTGGTGACGGCGGACAATCTCGTGCAGCTGTTCTTCGGCTGGGAAGGCGTCGGGCTTGCGAGCTATTTGCTGATCGGCTTCTGGTATCACAAACCGGAAGCAAACGCGGCCGCAATCAAGGCCTTCATCGTCAACCGGGTCGGCGACTTTGGTTTTGCGCTCGGCATTTTCGCCGTGTTCATGCTAACCGGCGCGATCGATCTCGACACCGTGTTTGCGCAAGCGCCGGCTTTGACCGGAAAAACCATCAACATGTTCGGCTGGCAAGTCGACGCACTCACG
>DASSSM010000208.1:0-8765 GCA_035708425.1 Pseudolabrys sp. | reverse complement strand
GCGCGATGAAACGGTCGATGAGACGATTACCGACATGCGCCATGCGATGATCGAGGACATGGTCGCCAAGTACGTCCCTGAAAATGCCTATCCGGAGCAGTGGAACGTCGCTGGCCTTGACCACGATCTGCGCGAGATTCTCACGCTTGCACTGCCGGTGCAGGATTGGGCCAAGGAAGAGGGGATCACCGGTGACGATGTGCGCGAGCGTATCACGCGCCGGGCCGACGAATGGATGGCAGGCAAGGTGGCCAAATGGGGCCCCGACGTCATGCGCTATGTCGAGAAGTCAGTTCTGCTGCAGACGTTGGATCACCTCTGGCGCGAGCATCTCGTGATGCTCGAGCATCTGCGCCAGGTCATTGGCTTGCGCGGCTACGGTCAGCGCGATCCACTCAATGAGTATAAGGCCGAAGCCTTTTCGCTGTTCGAGGCGATGGTGGCTCATTTGCGTGAGGCAGTGACCGCTCAGCTGATGCGTGTCGAGGTCGTGCAGTCGCCGCCAGCCGAAGAAGCGGCTCAGCTTCCTTACATGGAGGCGCACAAGGTCGACCCGACGACTGGCGAGGACGAAATGGCACCCGCCCTGGCGCCTGCGCTCGTCGGCAACGGGAACGGCGCGCAGGCCGAACGCAAAGCGAACGACCCTTCGACGTGGGGAAAGGTCGGTCGCAACGAGTCGTGCCCCTGCGGCTCCGGCAAGAAATTCAAGCACTGTCACGGCAAATTCGCTTAGAGCGCGCGGTTCAGCCGCCGAACTGCTTCATCGCGAGCTGCCGGCGGAATGCCCGGTCGCGCTTGAGGTGCCATTCGCGGCTCATCGCGTGCCGTTTGCTCGCGCAGCGCTCGGAATAGAGCAGCACCCAGTTGCGGCCGCGCGTCGAACGCGCGCCCTTGCCGGCATTGTGCGTGACCAGCCGCCGTGCGACGTCGTTGGTCCAGCCGACGTAAGTGAGATGGCGATTTTTTGCGATCGTGCCGAGCACGTAGACGTAGCAGTCCATAGCGCTCGCTGCGACGATCAGCGCATTCCCGACCAGCGGGTCTCGAACGCGCCGGTGGGGACCACCGGCTGGGCACCGGCGAGCAGGCCGTTGTTGCTCGCGGGCGGGGTCGTATAGGCGGTCCGAATTTCCGGACGCGGCGTCTCGACCTTGGCCGGTTGTTGAACCGGAGCAGGCTTCGGTGCAGGTGCGGCCTCTGCGGTTGGTTTCGGCGCGGGCGATGGCGCGGGTTCGCTCGGCCACGGCGATGACCCCGCCGATGCGGTGCGCACGGGCGTGGGTGCCGTTGCCGTGCGCACGGGCGTGGACGCCGTGTGTGCTGGAGCGGCTTGTTTTGGTTTTGCAGCGAGATCGGTGCTACGCGCTGCGACCTGTTCCTTTTGCGGTGGCGGCGGAGCAGGCGCCGCTTCTGATTTCGATCCGCCGAACAGATTGCCGATCAGACCTGCAATCGAGGTCGGCTTTTCCTGTTCGGCCGGCGCTTCGCCCTGCTTGGGTTGTGGTGCCGGATGCGGCATTGGAACGCTTGCCACCACGGCAGGCTCGCTTGGCCGCGGCGGCGATTGCAATTTGGCCAGCGTCACAGCACCGCGATTGGGGGTCCTCGGCAATGCACCGGGGACTGCTGCCGCATCGATGGAAGGCGCGCTCGTGAGCTCAAAGAGGCGGCCGTTATTGTCACCGCTGCTGGACGGCAGTTTCGCCATGAATACCGGATTCATACCGCCGTCGCCCACGCGGAACGGGACGGTCGACACACCGGTGGCAATGTACTGCGCCATCTTGAGCTGTTCTTGCCGGCGCTCCTCGTGCACCGCATCGGCAATCGTCTTGTCGAGCTGATAGACGGGACAGGTGCCCTTCGGATTGAACGAGAGCGGCTTCGTCGAGTCGTCGGGCGCGGCTGCGTCGAAGACGTAGCGCTTCTCGCAAACCGCGACTTTCGGCTCCTGGTGCGATGCGTTGAAGTGGTCGTAGCCCTCCTTCAACATTTTCCAGAAAGCGAAGTTCGGATTGTTGCGGTGCTTGGCCATATTCATCGCGGTCATGCGGAATGGGTAGGCCTGGAGCTGGAATGCCTTTTGTCCGCCGAAAAACGATTCGCGCGCGAGCGCGTAGATTTCCTGAATCTGCTCGTCGGTCATCGCGTAGCAGCCGCGCGAGGAGCAGTCGCCATGCACCATCAGATCGGAGCCGGTGTAGCCCCAGGCGCGATCATAGGCATTCGGAAAGCCGGTGTTGAACGCGAGATAGTAATTGGAATTCGGATTCATCTGCCCGGGCGTGATGGTATAGAAGCCCTCGGGCGCCTGCCGGTCGCCTACCTTCTTCTTCGGACCGAGATCGCCCGACCATTTGCAGATCGGATAGGTCTTCAGGAGTGCGTACTCGCCGTCACGGTTCTTTTTCCAGACCTCCATCTCCGCCTCTTCTTTGAAGATGCGGGCGAGGATCGGAGAGTCCTTGTCCATATTTTTCGCCGTCATTTCGGCGAGTAGTTTTTCGGACAGTGGCGCCTGCGCGCGACCCGTGGGAGAAAGGCTATCAGCGTCACAGCCGGCAAGGGCTACAGCGGCAATAACAGCCGCAGACGCCAGCAGCGTGCGAGCGAAAGGTCGTTTCAAAAGTGCCACTCCCCGAGGAGGCGGACCCCTCATTGGCTAATCGTTATCCATAACATGTGGCATCTGCAAGGCGATCTGTGCCTTCTCAGGCTACCGCTAACCCTATGGTAAAACAAAAGTAAACGGCCACCGTTCCTACACCGCGGCCCGGCCCATTGTGAGAAACTTGTCGCGCCGCTGTTTTCGCACTGCTTCACGGTCGAGTTCCTTCAGCTCCGACAAGGCGCTAGCGATCGCCTCGCCGGTGACTGCGATGGCGGCCTGTGGGTCGCGGTGGGCACCGCCGGAGGGCTCCGGGACGATGCTGTCGATGATCCCGAACCGCACCATATCCTGGGCGGTGATCTTCATGCTGGTCGCCGCCTCCTGCGCCTTGGTCGTGTCTCGCCAGAGGATTGATGCGGCACCCTCGGGCGAAATCACGCTGTAGATGGCGTGCTCCAGCATCAGCACGCGATTGGCGGTGGCGATGGCGATGGCACCGCCGGACCCACCTTCGCCCACGATCACCGCGACGTTCGGGACACCGAGCGACAGACATGCATCGGTCGAGCGCGCGATCGCTTCCGCCTGACCGCGTTCCTCCGCGCCAATGCCGGGATACGCGCCAGCGGTGTCGACCAAGGTGATGACCGGGAGGCCGAAGCGATCGGCCATCTCCATCAGACGTACGGCCTTTCGATATCCCTCCGGCCGCGCCATGCCAAAATTGTGCTTGATCCGGCTTTCGGTGTCGGCACCTTTTTCATGGCCGATGACGCAGATGCTTTCGCCTCGGAAACGTCCGAAGCCAGCGACAATGGCGGAGTCCTCGCCGAACTTCCGGTCGCCGGCGAAAGGGATGAAGCTGGTGATGAGCCCGTTGATGTAGTCGACACAATGCGGGCGCTGAGGATGGCGGGCGACTTGCGTTTTTTGCCAGGGCGTGAGCTCGGCGTACAAGTCCTTTAACGCGAGCGCGGCTTTTGCCTCAAGCCGGCTAATCTCTTCGCTGATGGCGACGGCATCGCCGCTCTCGCCCATCGCGCGCAGTTCCTCGACTTTGGCCTCCAGCTCGGCCACCGGCTTTTCGAAATCGAGATAGCTGCGCATTGGGTCCGGGCAAATGTGTTTTTCGGGGCGACCTGACGCGGTGAAAGCCTCTTAGTCAAGCAAGCGGGTTAATTTCGCTTTTAGGTCCGTTCTTGGCTAGCCGTCCGCCAAGGGATGGAGATCGCGCACCAGCGTTTTCAGGCGTTCTTCCAGCACGTGCGTATAAATCTGCGTCGTCGAGATGTCGGCGTGCCCAAGGAGTGTTTGCACGACCCGCAGGTCGGCACCGTTATGGAGAAGGTGGCTGGCAAAGGCGTGGCGCAGGACATGGGGGCTAAGTCGCGACGACTGGATTCCGCAGGCGCCTCCCAGCGCCTTGAGCTCGCGTGCGAAGTGCTGGCGCGTCAAGTGCCCTTGCCCGCCGAAAGACGGGAACAGCCACTTTGACTCCCTGTCGCGTTCAGCCTTGCCCCGTAATTCAAGATATTCGGCCATTGCGCTTTTGGCCTGCTTGTTGAGCGGCACCAAACGTTCCTTTCCGCCTTTGCCACGCACCACCAGCATTCGCTGATCGCGGCTTGCAGCGGCAGCAGGAAGCGCCACCAGTTCCGACACGCGCAAGCCTGTCGCATAGGCGACTTCGAGAAGGCAAAGCAGGCGCGTGGCCCGCAGGCGCCGAGGGAGCGGCTGTTCGGCGTTATCGCTGTTGGCGCGCGCTGTCTTGAGCAGTTTGTCGACATCGGCGATCGACAGCACCTTCGGCAGGGAACGCGCACGCTTCGGTCCTTCAAGCACTGCAGCGGGATCGTCGCTGCGTTTCCCCTCCGAGTACAGGAAGCGATAAAGCTGGCGCACCGCCGAAAGCCGACGCGCCAGCGACGACGGTTTGAAGCCGCGCTCGGCGAGACTTGCAAGAAACTTGCGTAAGCTGTCGGTGGTCGCATTCGCGATCGTGCTGCGCGATGCACGCAGTTGGGCGGACAGGTCCTCGAGATCGTTGCGATACGCGGCGAGTGTGTTCTCGCCGGCGCCGCGCTCGGCGGCAAGCATGTCGAGAAACAGTTCGATCAGCGCTTCGTCGGATGCCCCTGGCCGGCGGCTCATCGCCTTGCCCCGTTTCCGGCGTCAGTGATTTTTGAGAAACTTGTCGGGGGGAATAGTCACGATGATCTCGCGTGGCTTGTATTTGACGAAAGTGGCGAGCGAGAACACGGCACCGTAAGCCAGGCCGCCGAGCAGGCCGAAAAGCACCAGAAATCTGAAAAGACTCGGCATGACCTTTCCGTCGAGGATGGACCGCGGCGATTTGCGGCAAGTTACGACCACGTTCCCGAACCGCTGGCAAGACCGGCCGCGCGGTAGCTGATATATGGAACCGAGGATTCGTTTCGGAAGCCTAGCATGGTTAACGGCGCCATCCAAAAACCCGCGGAAAGTGGCCCGGAATCGGCAGTGGTACGCGCACTTGGCGGGCGCTCGATCGTGCTTGTCGGTATGATGGGTGCCGGCAAATCGTCGATCGGCCGCAGGCTTGCTAGCCGGCTGGGAATTCCCTTCATCGATGCCGACACCGAAATCGAAAGTGCGGCGGGCATGAGCATTCCGGAAATCTTCGAGAAGCACGGCGAGCCTTATTTTCGCGCGGGCGAGGCGCGCGTCATCGCGCGTTTGCTCGACAATGGCCCGCAGGTACTTGCGACCGGCGGAGGCTCCGTCATGGATCCGCACACCCGTACGCTGATCGGCCAAAAAGGCATTTCGATCTGGCTCAAGGCGGACATCGATGTGTTGCTCAAGCGAACAAAGCGCCGCAACGACCGGCCGTTGGTGGAAAAGATCAAGGATCTGCTGCCCGTGCGCGAGCCAATCTACGCCCAGGCCGACATCATCATTCAGTCCCGCGACGAACCGCACGACACGATTATCGACGAGATCATGGGCGAGCTTCCGAAGCGTCTCGGCCTCCGCGCGGAGAAACCGTCATGACGGCGCCGTTGGGTCAAAGTAAGCCCATCGTGGTGCCGGTCGCGCTTGGTGCGCGGGCCTATGACATCGTTATCGGCCGCGGGCTGCTTGCAAGCCTGGGCGAGCGCATCAAGACTCTGCGGCCGAGCGCGCGCGTCGCAATCGTGACGGATGAAACGGTTGCTGCGCATCACCTAGCGGCAACCGAGACCGCGCTCAAGGCGGCGGGCATCGACAGCGCGTGTATTCTCGTGCCACCAGGCGAGGGCTCCAAGAGCTACGCGACCTTCGAAAAGGTATGCGAAGCGATCATCGCCGCGCGCCTCGAACGCAACGATCTCGTCGTGGCGCTTGGTGGCGGCGTGATCGGCGATCTCGCAGGGTTCGCGGCTGCATGCGCGAGGCGCGGTCTCGACTTCGTGCAGCTACCGACCACACTGCTTGCGCAGGTCGACTCGTCCGTTGGCGGCAAGACCGGAATCAATTCACGCCAGGGCAAGAACCTTATCGGTGCGTTCCATCAACCTGTGTTGGTCGTCGCCGACACTGCGCTGCTTGATACGCTACCGAAACGTGAATTCCGCGCCGGCTATGCCGAGGTCGCGAAATACGGGTTGCTCGGCGATGCCGCGTTCTTCACCTGGCTCGAGAAGAACTGGCAGGACCTCTTTGCCGGCGGTCCAGCGCGCGAGCATGCCATCGCGGTGTGCTGCCGTGCCAAGGCCGGTATCGTAGCACGCGACGAGCGTGAAACCGGCGAACGCGCGCTGCTCAACCTCGGCCACACCTTTGGGCACGCGCTCGAAGCTGGCTGTGGCTTCTCCGACCGGTTGCTGCACGGCGAAGCGGTGGCACTGGGGATTGCCCTGGCGTTCGAGTTTTCGGCCCAAAAAGGCCTGATCGCGGCCTCCGATGCCGCGCGTGCGAGCACCCATCTTGCAGCAGTCGGCCTGCCCACCCATTTAACGGATGTATCCGGCGGCATTCCGACCGTCGATGTATTGATGGACCTGATCGCTCAAGACAAGAAAGTAAGGCGCGGCTCGCTCACTTTTATATTGGTGCGCGGCATCGGCCAGGCCTTTATCGAGAACAATGTCGAGGCCGCCGAAGTGCGTGCTTTCCTCACGGACAAGTTGTCGCAATGAGTGCGGCGATGGTCGACACGATCCTTAGTCTCCTGCTCGCCATATTCCTGCTCGCCGCCAACGCGTTTTACGTTGCTGCGGAGTTCGCTCTTGTGAAAAGCAGGGGCTTCCGCATCGATGCGATGGCGGCGCAGAATCGTTTCGGAGCGCGCCTGCTGCAAAAAATGATGGGCAACATCGAAGCCTATCTCGCGTGTTGCCAGCTTGGCATAACAATGGCCTCGCTTGGCCTTGGCTGGATCGGCGAACCGACCGTTTCGGTCTTGCTGAAGCCAATTCTCGTTCCGCTCGGAATGCCGGAATCGGCCTTGCATTTTACGTCATTCTTGCTCGGCTTTCTTGTGTTCTCCTCGTTGCACATCGTTGTCGGCGAGCAGGTGCCGAAGACGCTGGCGATTAGGGAGCCGGTGCCGGTGTCGCAATGGATCGCCTACCCGCTCCACGTATCCTTCCTTCTCTTCTATCCATTGAATTGGCTGCTCAATACGGCGTCGCGTTCTATCCTGCGTTTGCTTGGCGTGAGGGAGCCTCCGCACCAGGACATCCTGAGCGACGTCGAGATTGAAGGGCTGGTCGAGGCGTCGGCCGAACACGGCAAGCTGGAGGAAGGACAAGCGGAGTACATTCAGAACGTCTTTCGCTTTGGCGAACTCGAGGTCTCCGATGTGATGATTCACCGAACAAACATGATCACGTTGAATGCCGACGATAAGCCTGAGGACATTGTTAATGCGGTTATCGCGTCGCCGGTGACGCGGATTCCGCTTTGGCGCGGCAACCCGGAGAATATCGTCGGAATTTTGCATGTGAAGGATCTGCTGCGCGCACTGCATGCGGTCGATGGCGAGGCCTCGAAGGTTGACGTTGCGCCACTTTTGGCGCCGGCCTGGTTTGTGCCCGAAACCCGGCCCGTATCTGAGCAGCTCAAGGCCTTCCGTCGCCGAAAGACGCCCTTCGCCCTGGTGGTTGACGAATACGGCGAAGTCCAAGGCCTTGTCACACTCGAGGACATTCTTGAGGAGATCGTCGGCGACATCACCGACGAGCACGATGTTGCTATGCCGGGCGTGCGCCGACAGTCGGACGGCTCTGTCAATGTGGACGGCGCGGTGCCGATCCGCGATCTAAATCGCGTGATGGATTGGAATCTGCCCGACGAAGAGGCTACGACCGTGGCCGGACTCGTCATTCACGAGGCGCGCTCGATCCCCGAAGTGGGCCAGAGCTTCACGTTCCACGGCCTCCGCTTCAGGGTCCTGCGCCGCGCGCGCAACCGCATTACCGCGCTGCGCATTCAGCCTTTGCCGCGAACGCAGCCGGCGAAGGCCAGCTAATTTCCGCCACCTTCGCCGGGTGCGGATGCGTGGATCGCGAGCGCGTGCACGCCGCCGGCGAGCTCGCCTGCGAGCGATTGATTAATCATGCGATGACGCTCGATGCGGGTCTTTCCCCTGAATGCGTCCGACACAATATAGACCCTGTAGTGAGTTTGCCCGCCCGGCCGGTGCCCGGCATGGCCTTCATGCTGGTGCGATTCATCAACCACTTTGAGGCTTTGCGGCGCGAAAGCCTCGGTCAACTTTTTTGTGATGAGATCGGCGGTTTGCATATTGCCCGCTTAGGAGAGCGCGGCCTGCCGGTCAATGGCCACAAACAAGTCTTGAACGCGTCACCTGCAAAAGCGCATAATGTTCGGTCATGAAATTCGACTCGCCCCTTTTTGATCGCATCCGCGTCAAGCCGGAAAAGGACCGCCGTCCAAAAACCGGCGGGCCCGGCTGCGAGTGGCACGGCTGCAAGGAAAAGGCCACGCACCGTGCGCCCAAGGGCCGCGGCCGCGAAAAGGATTATTGGCGTTTCTGTCTCGATCACGTGCGCGAATACAACCAATCGTACAATTTTTTCGCAGGCATGAGCGACGCGGCCGTGATGGCGTACCAGAAGGACGCGCTCACCGGCCACCGCCCCACCTGGAAGATGGGAACCGGCAA
>DASSSM010000207.1:0-2253 GCA_035708425.1 Pseudolabrys sp. | reverse complement strand
GCATTCCAATCACCGCGCTTTCTGAGGTTCGATGAGGACAGAAAAGATGCGCATTGGGCCGCAGGGTGCGATCTGTGAAACTTGTTCTTTTTCAAATGTCGCCAGCTGGCGAGACCCTGCCAGGCCTGCTCACGGAGCGCGGTGTCGTCGATATCTCCCCCGCGGTGCGCAAGAGCTATACGCCGCAGCTCACGATGCAGGGCATTATCGACGATTTCGAAAACTTACGTCCCGCGCTCGACAAGCTCGCCGGGAACGGAGCCGCCACCTCGATTGAAAAAGTTCGCCTGCGGCCGCCGCTGCCGCGCCCCGGAAAGATTCTCGCCTGCATCGCCAACTACTGGGAGCACGCGCAGCGCGAGCCGCGTCCGCTCAACATGTTCATGAAGAATCCAGACGCCGTCATCGGGCCGGGCGACACCATCATGCTGCCCGAATTCACGGTGCCGTGGATCTTCATGCACGAAGCCGAGCTCGCGCTTGTGATCAAGGGCCCGGCGAAGATGGTGAAGGCAAGAGATTGGAGAAGCGCCGTCTTCGGCTACACAACGATGATCGACGTCTCCGCCCGAGAACAGGGGCGCCGCACCTGGCCGGCGACGCCGCTCACAAGCTGGCTCGGCAAATCCTTCGACACGTTTGCGCCGATCGGCCCCTGCATCGCCACCGCCGACGAGATCAAGGATCCGAACGATCTGATCGTGCGCTTCTGGAACGACGGGCAACTGCGCCACAATTACAGCACCGACGACATGGAACATCGCGTTCCGGCGCTCGTGGAATTCGCCACGACCGTGATGACCATGAACTCAGGCGATCTCATTGCCTGCGGCACCAACCATGAAGGGCTTGGCGCGCTGCAGGACGGCGAGACCGTCGAGATTGAGATTCAGAACATCGGCAAGATGATGCTCAAGGTGTCGGATCCGCTGAAAAGAAGCTGGGAGCGCGGCATCTACATGGGCGCCGATTCCACCAATCCCGAGGCGGTCAAGCGTCACCGCCCGGCATCGGCCTGACGACGAACGGGAACGCCAATGCAAGCCAAGAAAGAGATCCGGGACGGAATGCGCATCGACTGGGACGTTCCTATCCCCATGGATGATGGCATCGTTCTTCGCGCCGATATCTTTCGTCCGACCGCGGAGGGCCGCTACCCGGTGATCCTGAGCTACGGCCCCTATGCCAAGGGCCTTGCATTTCAGGAAGGCTACAAGGGCCTTTGGGACCGGTTGGTGAAAGCCGCGCCGGAGGTGCTGGAAGGCTCGAGCAACAAGTACCAGAACTGGGAGTTGGTCGATCCGGAGAAATGGGTGCCGGACGGCTATGCCTGCCTGCGCATCGACTCGCGCGGCGCCGGACACTCGCCGGGCTACCTCGACGTCTGGTGCGAGCGCGAGACGCAGGATCTCTATCAGTGCATCGAATGGGCCGGAACGCAGCCCTGGAGCAACGGCAAGGTCGGCATCAACGGCATTTCCTATTACGCGATGAACCAGTGGACGGTCGGCGCTCTGCGGCCCCCTCACCTCACCGCGTTGTGCATCTGGGAGGGTTCGTCCGACTACTATCGCGAGCTTTGCCGCCACGGCGGCATCCTCAGCGATTTCCTCAACAGCTGGCACCCGCGCCAGGTGGCGAGCGTGCAGTACGGAGTCGGCACGCGCGGCAAAAAGAGCGTGGTGACGGGAGAATACGTGGCGGGGCCCGAAACGCTGCCGAAGGAAGAGCTCGCCAAAAACGTTGCCGACACGCCGGGCGAGCCGAAACGCCGCCGTTTCTTTGACGACTACTACAGCAAGCGCATCGCGAAATTCGAGGATATCGAGGCGCCGCTGCTCTCCGCCGGGAACTGGGGTGGCATGGGCCTGCACACGCGCGGCAATTTCGAGGGCTGGCTGCGTGCCGGCTCGAAACAGAAATGGCTCGAAGTGCATGGCGACACGCACTTCACGCACTTCTACAGCCGCTACGGCGAGGCTCTGCAGAAAAAGTTCTTCGGTCACTTCCTGAAAGGCGAAAATACCGGCTGGGACAAGCAGCCGCGCGTGTCGCTCAACATCCGTCATCCCGGCGAGAAATTCGTGGCTCGCGCGGAGAACGAATGGCCACTCGCGCGCACGCAATGGACAAAATACTTCCTGCGGCCGGACGGATACGGACTCGCGACCGTCCCGCCCGCCGCCGAGGCAAGGCTGAGCTATCACGCGGCCGGCGACGGGCTCACGTTCCGCTCGCTGCCGCTGAACGAGA
>DASSSM010000206.1:0-3033 GCA_035708425.1 Pseudolabrys sp. | reverse complement strand
GCACGATTACGGCAAGCGCCGCGCTGGGACATTTGTCGCCATCAATATGGCGGCAATCCCGCGCGATCTCATCGAGTCGGAACTGTTCGGTCATGAGAAGGGCGCCTTCACGGGCGCCAACAGTCGCAGCGCCGGCCGGTTTGAGCAGGCGGAGGGCGGCACGCTGTTCCTCGACGAAATTGGCGACATGCCGATGGAAGCGCAGACCCGGCTGCTGCGCGTGCTGCAGCAGGGCGAATACACAACGGTCGGGGGACGCACGCCGATCAAGAGCGACGTGCGGATCATCGCGGCAACCAACAAGGATCTACGGATTTTGATTCAGCAGGGGCTATTCCGGGAGGATCTGTTTTTCCGGTTGAACGTCGTGCCCTTGCGGCTACCCCCTCTGCGGGAACGCGCCGAAGACATTCCTGATCTGATCCGGCATTTCTTTGCGCAGGCGCAGCGCGAGGGCCTGCCGCCGAAGCAGATCGATCAGGCAGCCCTTGAGTTGCTCAAGCATCACCGGTGGCCGGGCAATGTGCGCGAGCTTGAAAATCTCGCACGCCGGCTGGCGGCACTCTATCCGCAGGAAACCATCACGGCAGCGGTCATCGAGCAAGAATTGTCGCAGCCGTCGGCGCCGGTCGGCGGGAGCGAACCTCGCGCGGGCGACAACCTCAGCAGTGCGGTCGAGCGCCATCTCGCCGCCTATTTTGCTGAATTCGAGGACAGTCTGCCGCCGGCGGGGCTCTATCATCGCATTTTACGCGAGATCGAATTTCCGCTTCTGACGGCCGCACTTGCCGCCACCCGCGGCAACCAGATCCGCGCTGCCGATCTCCTGGGCGTCAACCGCAATACGTTGCGCAAGAAGATCCGCGATCTCGATATTCAGGTTTTCCGCGGCAGCAGCTGAGTTCGCTCAGGGTTTTCGCAGATAGACGAACCAATAGACGGCGGCGACCATCAGCGATCCGCCGATGATGTTACCTATTGTGACCGGGAGCAGGTTGGCGAAGAAATTGGTCCACGTCAGTCCGGGAAAATCAGCTGCAGTCTTGCCGATGGCTCTCCAGAATGAGTCAGGGGCGCCGGCCTTGATGAACAAGCCCATGGGGATGAAATAGATATTGGCAATGCAATGCTCGAACCCCGCTGCAGCGAATATCGAGACTGGAGGAATGGCCGTAACGATCCGATCGATGTTTGTTCGCGCGCTGAACAGCATCCATACGGCCAGACAAACCAGGGCGTTGCACAAGATCCCGAGAATCAGAGCCGGGATGAAGTCCAATGACGTTTTTGCGATTGCGATGTTCAATGCGACCAGCCCGACCGCGCCGTCACCGAACGTGTACTGCGTCGAGTAAAACACGAGCACGGCGGTCGCAATGGCCCCGACAAAATTTCCCGAAAAGGACAGAACCCAATTAAGCAAGAGCGCGCGGGTTTTTACTTTCCCGCTGGCCCAGGCCATCACGATGATATTGTTGCCGGTAAAAAGTTCGGCGCCGGCAATGATCACCATGACAAGGCCGCCGGAAAAGACCAGGCCGGTGAGCAGACGCCCAACTCCATAGGAGAGCCCGGTACCCGCCGTCACGGTGGTTGCGAAAATTGCGCCGAACGAGATGAAGGCGCCTGCGAGCACGCTCAACACGAGCACAGTGATTGGATCAGTGGCAGCCCCTTTGACGCCGCTTTGTTCAGCCCGCACGGCCATGCTCGGGGGCATGATCGCGTCGAAAGTGATCGCTTGCGGCGCAACCTCTTCGTCAGAAGCCGGCTTGTGCTTCATGTGCGCCGCTAACCGCCTGCGCCGGTGGCCGCGAGAATGCCGACGATTTGCACCGTAATGACTTTCACGATGGTCATCGACGGGAAGATCATGGCGTAGCCGATGTCGGGCCGCTCGGTCGGCGCCATCTTGGTCGAATAGACGAGGATGGCGGGATTTCCCGTCGCACCCGAGGCAACTCCAACCAGATCGTCATACGGGATCTTCATCAGGTAATAGCCGACGACCAGGACGATGATCACTGTCGTCAGCAAGACGGCGATCCCGATAAAGAACATCGTAAAGCCCGATTCCGCAATCGTGCGCACGAATGGCTGGCCGGCATTGACGCCGACTGTGGCAAGGAACATCGCCAGTCCGAAATTGCGAAGCACGATGTTTGCCGGCAGCGGCATCGTCCACAGCATCGGCCCCGTGCGCCGCAATTTGCCGAGGATGAGGGCAACGATCAGCGGACCGCCGCCGATGCCCAGGGTTACAGTGCCGACGCCGGGAATAGGGATTGGAATAAGGCCGATCAACACGCCGAGGACCATGCCAATTCCGAGCGAGACGTAGCTGAATTCGGCCGCAGCTTTCACCGTGTCGCCGAAATGCCTTCTGACGTCCTCCCTTCGGTCGGGCGGCATCAGGACGCCCACACGGTCGCCAAATTCAAGCATCAGGTCGGGCGTCGGCACGAGGTCAGCGTCGTAGCGCCTCACGTGCAGCAGATGAGCCGGAAAACCGGCAGGCATCGGAAGGCGGGCGAGGGGAACGCCGACGACGCTGGCTTTGCCGACGAAGACGCGAATGTAGTCCAAATCGGCGCGATCCTTGGCCAAGCGGCCCGGCTCAAGTTTGCCCAGGCGCGCGGCTGCTTCCCCGATTGCATCCTGCCGTTCTGCGATGATCAAAACAGCATCGCCGGGGGACAGTGCGAGATCCGGAGCCGGGATGACGTTTTGCCCGCTCTGACGAACCATGGTGACCTGGACGCCTTCCGGCAATTCCTTCGTGAGTTCATCGAGCCGGCGGCCGGAGAATTTGTCTCCAATGGAAATTTCGCCCATGTGGAAGCGCTGTGCTTTTGCCGGGAATTTTGGCTGCACGACGCGCGTCATGAAGTAGATGCAGAGAATCGGGCCGATGACGCCGAAGGGATAGGCAATGGAGTACCCGATCGAGGGCTCCTTGTTATTCATGACGTCCAGCGCCGCCTGGAGCGTGGCCGTGCTCGTCATTGATCCGGCATAGATGCCGAGGGTGTG
>DASSSM010000205.1:0-12128 GCA_035708425.1 Pseudolabrys sp. | reverse complement strand
GATCATATCGATGCCAAATGGGCCGGCGCTCACGGCATCGTCGTCACCAATACGCCCGATGTTCTCAACGAAGAGGTTGCCGACACAGCGATCGGCCTCCTGCTTTGCACGGTGCGCGAATTTCCGCAGTCCGAGCGCTTTCTGCGCGCCGGAAAATGGCCGCAGGGACATTATCCGCTCACCAAGGCGACGTTGCGCGATCGCACGGTCGGCATGGTCGGAATGGGCCGAATCGGCAAGGCCATCGCCCGGCGGCTCGATGCGTTCGGCGTGCCGGTCGTCTATCACAGCCGCAATCCGCAATCCGGCGTGACGTACAAGTACTACCCGAAGCTCCTCGACATGGCCCGCGACGTCGACACGCTGATGGTGATCGTGCCTGGAGGCGCCTCGACGCAAAACATGATCAACGCCGAGGTGCTGAAAGCGCTTGGCCCGCGGGGCGTTGTCATCAACATGGCGCGCGGCTCGGTGGTCGATGAGCCTGCCTTGATCGAGGCCTTGAAAAACCGCACGATCTATTCTGCCGGTCTCGACGTCTTTGCCAAAGAGCCGCAGGTGCCCAAGGAATTGATCGAGATGGACCACATCGTGCTCTTTCCCCATCTCGGCTCATCGACCGAGGTCACGCGCGCGGCGATGGATCAGCTTGTGGTCGATAACATTCTGGCCTGGGCGGCCGGCAAGCCGCCGCTGACACCCGTGCCGGAAACACCGTGGCCGCCCAAGCGTTCGTAACGCGGCAACCTAGCGCGGGTGTTGGATGACTGTGATGCGTTGTACCATCGTCGCCGTTTCGCTCTGCCTCGCCGGCAGTGCGTCGGCGCAGGCGCCGTCGCAACTTGGCGAATCCGCCAAGCGCGTTGTCGGCAGCTGGGAATTCTCGAATGCCGATCGCGATCGCACCTGCACGGCCACGCTGAAGGGCGAGCCGGGCCCAGCCGGGCTCAAGATCGAATTCGACGCCAACTGCGTCAATCTTTTCCCGATCGTGAAGGAGATCGCGGGCTGGCGATTTCCTGAAAACGACCTGCTGTATTTCGTGGATGCGCGCGGCCGTTCGATTGTCGAGTTCAGCGAGGTGGAAGACGGAATTTTCGAAGCGCCGACACCCGGCGTCGGGGTTCTCTTTCTCCAGAACGCTGCCGCTGCCGCCGCGCCACCGAAGCCTGCTGAGCAGGTCGCCGGCGATTGGGCGATCGTGCGCAAGGGAGGCGCGCCTGTGTGCCTGCTGACCTTGGCAATGACCAAGGCAGGCGAAAACATGGCGGTGACCGTCAAGCCCGGCTGCGATGCCGCCATTGCGCGGGTCAATTTCACGCAATGGCGTATCGATCGCGACGAGCTGATGCTTATGCCGTCGCGCGGCAATCCGTGGCGCTTCGAGGAGGTCGACGGGACGACCTGGCGCCGTCTGCCGGACACCGCGGACCAGATCACGCTGGTGCGGCAGTAATCCCAGCTCACATGCGCGCCAGTCCGTTCGTGTTGCCTCTGCAACGCGGATTCCAGCGAATTTCGTCAGAACCCTCCGGCTCCGGGCCATAAATCAAGGCGATCTCACGGGCAAATCAAGCATTCCTTCAGGTATCGCGCTCGCGATTGGGGCACTTTCCTCCAAGTGGATCCAGCCAGGGACCCGAGGAGAGCGATACTTTGAGCACCGTTGGGAATGACCAATTGGCCGAGCGGCCCTATGGCTGGGTGATTGTCGGCGTGGCGACGATCTGTCTGACATTGGGATTCGGCACGAATAGCACCATCTCGGTTTTCATGAAGCCGTTCGAGCAGGAATTCGGATGGTCTCGTGCCGATATCTCGATGGCCTTTACGCTCCTGACCGTCGGCTGCGCGATCGGCGGCATCGTCTGGGGCGGTCTTTCCGATCGTATCGGCGCCCGTAAGGTCGGATACCTTGGGGCCTTTGCTATTTCGTTTGGACTGATTGCCTTGCGCTGGCAGAGCGATCTGTGGGTGCTTTATCTCCTTTACTTTCTGATCGGCGCAGTGGGCTTTGCCCCGTTGTTTGCTCCGATGGTCGCCATCGCTGGTCTTTGGTTCGACCGACGCAAGGGGTTCGCGATTGGTATCGTGACCGCCGGTGGGGCGATCGGGCAGGGCGTCGTGCCCTATATCACTCGCCTTTTGATCACCGAAGTCGGCTGGCGTGACGCGGCACTCTACGTCGGTGTGGGCTACCTTCTGATCCTGTTGCCACTGTTGTTTTTGCTGAAGCCTCCGCCAGCCGCTGGACATTCGCCGGAAGGAGCCAGTCGGTCGGACGGCAATCAGTGGGGCGTGCCACACAAAATCAGTATTGCCTGGCTTTCTGTCGCCGGATTCTTTTGCTGCGTCTGCATGGCTGTCCCGCTGGTGCACCTGATCCCGCTGGGTATCGATCTCGGCTGCAGTCCGCAGACCGCCGCCGGCCTTCTGTTGTCGCTGATGATTGCCGGTGTTTTTGGCCGCCTGTTCTTTGGCTGGCTGGCGGATCGCACCGGAGGTCTGCCCGCGTATTTCCTCGCGTCATTGGCACAGACGTCAGTGGTGTTCTGGTTCACGCAAACGAAGGACATAATGGTTCTTTTCCAACTGTCGGTCCTTTTCGGATTCGGCTTTGCCGGCGTGATGACCTGCCTGCTGATCTGCGCCCGTGAAGCGGCGCCGCTGCGAATCAGCGGTAGCGCCATTGCGATCGTGTCGACGATGGCGTGGATCGGCATGGGGCTCGGCAGCTATCAGGCCGGGTACTTCTATGACCTCACGGCGGCTTACCTGCTGCCTTACGGCAACGCCGCGCTCGCCGGACTTGCAAATCTCGCGGTCGTCGGTTTGTTGTTCTGGTACCGGAGGCACCAGAACATCCGTCACAGAATTGCAGGATACCGGCCTAGACCAACTTGAGGCCCTTGAAACTGGCGTGGCCGTCGCGTCCCACAATAATATGGTCGTGCACCGCAATACCTAATGGCTTTGCGACCTCGACGATTGTGCGCGTCATTTCAATGTCAGCGTGTGACGGAGTCGGATCGCCCGACGGGTGGTTGTGCACGAGGATCAATGCCGTCGCCGACAATTCGAGCGCACGCTTGACGACCTCGCGCGGATAGACCGGCGTGTGGTCGACCGTGCCGGTCTGCTGCACCTCGTCGACGATCAGCTGATTGCGCTTGTCGAGAAACAGGACGCGGAATTGCTCTTTCTCGGCAAAGGCCATGGTGGTGCGGCAATAGTCGATGACATTCGACCATGATGACAGGACAGGGCGCTTGCGCACCTGCCCGCGCGCGAGCCGGCTGGCCGCGGCATGGACGATCTTCAGCTCGGTGATTGCGGCCGCGCCCAGGCCTTTGACCTCGGCCAGCCTTGCGGGCGGCGCCGATATCACCTCGGCGAAAGAGCCGAACGTCGCGATCAGCGCCTTTGCGAGCGGTTTGATGTCACGCCGCGGAATTGCGCGAAACAGCACGAGCTCGAGCAGCTCGTAGTCGCTGATGGCCTCCGCGCCGGAGTCCCGAAAACGGGCACGCAACCTGCCGCGATGGCCGTGATAATGCGGCGCGATATGTGCGACTGGGTTTTCCGCCATGGAACGAACCTAGCGCGAAAACACGTCATAGCTGTATCGGCGGAAAGGACGAGTCCTGAGGCTTGGCTTCCGGCGACAGCAGCCCTCAGCGCTTGTAAGGCGGCTTGTGCAGCCCGGCCGGCGAGAAGGTAAAGACCTCGACGCCGTCCTTGGTGACGCCGACGGTGTGCTCGAACTGCGCGGAAAGCGAGCGGTCGCGGGTCACGGCGGTCCATCCGTCGGACAACACCTTCACATGCGGGCGGCCGAGATTGATCATCGGCTCAACCGTGAAGAACATTCCGGGCTTGAGGACGATACCTTCCCCCGGACGTCCGACGTGGACAATGTTCGGCTCATCGTGGAACAGCCGCCCGAGGCCGTGGCCGCAGAAATCGCGAACCACGCTCATATGCTGCGCTTCCACATAGGTCTGGATGGCGTGGCCAATGTCACCGCTGGTGGCGCCGGGCCGGATTGCGGCAATGCCGCGCATCATCGCCTCGTGTGTGACCTCGATCAGCCGTTCCGCACGGCGCGGAATTTCGCCGATCGTGAACATGCGGCTGGAATCGCCGTGCCAGCCGTCAAGGATGAGCGTCACGTCGATATTGACGATGTCGCCGTCCTTGAGCGGCTTGTCGCCGGGAATGCCGTGGCAGACCACATGATTGAGCGAGGTGCAGGTCGACTTCTTGTAGCCGCGATACATGAGCGTCGCGGGCAGGGCGCCATGATCCATCGCATATTCGAAGACCAGCCTGTCGATTTTCTCGGTCGGCACGCCCGGTCCGACATGCTCCGTCAACATGTCGAGGCAGCGCGCAACAAGCTGTCCGGCCTTGCGCATGGCTTCGAATGCGGCAGAGCCGTGGATCTTGATCTGGCCGGTCTTGCGGATTGGGGCGACGGCGGCGTCGACGTAAGTCATGATCTACAATGTAAGGTTTGCAGCGTCCGGTGCAAGCGCGCGTTCGTTAACGCATCAGTTGGCAATCTTTCCGCCCAGTTCGTCCTCGATATGGGCGCGGACAATATCGTCGAACGCGGCTTCGGCCTTGAACCCGAGGTCGCTTGCACGCCTGGCGTCGATTCGCTCCGCCCACCCGGAAACGATGCGCTGGACCAGCTCGTCAGGCGCCCGGCGGATGCGCGCGGCTACCTTGTCACCGGCGACACGACGGAGAGCATCAATCTGCTCGCCCACCGTGCACGAGACACCCGGCATCTCAAGATTGACGCGCGGACCAACCTGTTCGCGCGTGAGGCCCGCGGCGTGGATGAGAAATCCGACCGCGGCGCGCGGACTCGCATGTGTGTGGCGGACGCTTTCGGAGACGGGCAGAAGGGCTTCCTGCCCTGCCAGCGGCTCCCGGATGATTCCGGAGAAGAAACCCGACGCAGCCTTGTTCGGCTTGCCGGGCCGTACGCAAATCGTCGGCAACCTGATGCCGATACCGTCGAGAAAACCGCGCCGCGTGTAATCGGCGAGCAGAAGCTCGCAGATCGCCTTCTGCGTTCCGTACGATGTAAGCGGAGTGAGATGGAATTCGTCGGGAATTGAATTGGGAAATGGCGCCCCGTAAACCGCGATCGACGAGGTAAAGACGACTTTTGGCGTGTAGGCGGCCGCGCGTATTGCTTCAAACAGCGCCCGCGTACCGTCGAGATTGACGCGATAGCCTTTCTTGAAATCGGTCTCTGCTTCGCCTGAGACGACGCCGGCAAGATGGAAGATCACGTCAGGCTTGCCGTCGACCGCTTTGGCAGCGGCACCTGGCGTTGAAAGGTCGCTGGTGGTGGCTTCGACGGCGCCTTTAAAGCCCTGCGGCTTTTCCGGGGGAACAACGTCGGTCAGTGTCAGCCGGTCGATCGTTTTGCCGTTCAATGCGCCGTCCTTGACCAGCCTTGCGGTCAACTTGCGGCCGATCATGCCGGCGGCACCGGTCATCAGTATGTGCATCACGCCCTCACATGCTCACGGTCCGCCGGCTCGTAGCGATCGATCCGGCGCAAACCCGGAAATAGCATCATCCACAGGCCCGCGACCAGCAGCGAACCCAGTCCGCCGATGACGACCGAAGGCACGGCGCCCAGTCCGGCCGCGACGAGACCGGACCTGAATTCGCCAAGCGTATTCGACGACCCGACGAATAGGTAATTGATAGCACTCACCCGGCCGCGTTTTTCATCGGGGGTTTCGATCTGGACCAGCGAAAAACGAATGACAATACTCACTGCATCCGAGGCGCCGAGCACGGCGAGCGCGAGTAGTGAAATTGGAAATGACGTCGACAGTCCGAACACGATTGTCGCCACGCTATAGAGTCCGACCACGGCGAACATCTTTCGGCCGATATGCCGCTCTATCGGACGCCGCGCCAAAATAATCGATGTGGCCAATGCACCGACTGCCGGCGCGGAGCGCAGCAGGCCGAGACCGATCGGCCCGACCGCCAGAATATCTCTTGCGTAGATCGGCAGCAGGGCGGTGGCTCCCCCGAGGATGACAACGAAAAGGTCGAGCGTGATCACGCCGAGCAGCCGCCGCCGGGTGCGGATGTAATGAAAGCCCGCAAGCACCGAGGCGAATGTCGGCGGATCGCGTGACGGTGCCGGTCTGCGAGACTGTACCAAGGTGACCAGTGTTATCGAGCAAGCGAAAAATATCACGCATATGACGCCGATCAGCACAGGGCTAAGCGCGTACAAGAGGCCGCCAAGCGCAGGCCCGCAAATCACCGCGGTCTGGTTGGCGGAGGTCCACGCCGCAACGGCACGCGAGATAAGGGACCCTGGCACAAGGGTTGGCGCCAGTGCATGCGCGGTCGGCATCTCGAATGCGCGGGCGCAACCGATGACGAATACAGCCAGGAACAGCAGGTCACGGCTGAGCAAACCAGCAAGTAGCGCCGTCATAATCATGACTGCGGCCAGCGCATAAACGCTGTGTGCCATGAGTACGATTAGCCGCCGGTCATAGCGATCCGCGGCATGGCCGATCAGCAACGTGAGGATCACTGCCGGCACGAACTGGATGAGCCCCACAAGGCCAAGGTCCAAAGCGCTGTTGGTGATTTCGTAGACCTGCCAGCCGATCGTGAGAGCCAGCATCTGGTAGCCCATCGTCGAGGCGAGCCGGGCCAGCCAGAACAGCACGAACGAGCGCTGCTGCGTCAAACCGCCCGCCGATGCGGCTTGATCGCTCATTCCACTATGCCGTTAAGCGCGCTCAGGCTGACTTTCTGCCGGCCATCGGCTGTGAAATTGTCCGGCGACAGCCAACGCTCGAAATTGAGCTTGCGCTGCGGCCACTCGCTGTCGAGCATCGAGTAATAGGCTGTGTCGCGGTTCCGGCCTTTTGCGATTTTGTGCTGGCGCAGCACGCCCTCGAAGATGAAGCCATAGCGCAAGGCGGCGCGCCGCGAGGCTGCGTTGCGCGAATTGCACTTCCATTCGTAGCGCCGGTAACCCAGCGTTTCGAACGCATACCGCGCGAGCAGATATTGCGCCTCGGTGCCGAGTGCCGTGTGCTGCAACGCCGGTGAATAGACAATGTGCCCAACCTCGATGACGCGCATGTCGGGCTGAATGTCCATAAGGGTCGCGATTCCGAGTGCGCGATTCGATGGGTCGACAATCGCGTAGGCATATGGATCGTCCAAGGCAGCGCGCCGGGCGAGCCAGGTTGCGAATTCTGAAGCACTATCGAACGGCCCGTACTGCGACATGTAAGTCCAGATCGCGTCGTGACCTTTGACGGCATCCCACATCGTCGCGGCATGGTTCGGGGTGAGCTTTTCAACGCGGCCGTAGCGGCCCGCAAGGGTCACCGGACCGGGGCGTGGGGCCGGCCGGCCATCGACTGGGGCGCCGATGGGCTGCCCGGTCGCTGGATGGTTTTGCGGGTTGCTCACGACTTGGGTCGACGCTGCAGGTCGTCGTGGAAAAACTTGTTCAACTCGGCATTTGTCACAACGCCCGCGAAGCTGTCGAACTTGCCGTCTTGCGCGATCTGCCGCGCCGATTGGATGAAAGCGTGCATGGCGACCCGCGCCATCGTGCCGCCGACGCTGATGCGGCGCACGCCGAGTGCCGCAAGGTCGCTGACCGTGTAGCCGAATGCGCCGCTGTTGAGGAAGTTGATCGGCTTCGGGGCGACGGCCTTGATGGTGGCTTCGATCTGCTCACGCGTCTTGATGCCGGGCGAATAGAGGCAATCAGCGCCGGCGTCAGCGAAAGCTTTCAGACGGCGGATCGTCTCGTCGAGGTCGGGGTGATTATGGATAAAACCTTCCGTGCGCGCAGTGAACACGACATCGCCGCCCGCCTTGTCGATTGCGTCACGTGTCGCTCTTACGCGCTTGACCGCCAGGTCGAAGTCGTAAAGCGGGCTGCTTTCATCACCGGTGAAATCTTCGATCGACAATCCGGCAACGCCGGTGTCGATGCATAGCCGGACATTGGCCGCCACCTCGTCCGGGTCGTCGGCATAGCCGCCCTCGAAGTCGGCGTTCAGCGGAATGTCCGTTGCTTGCGCGATTTCGCGATAGTGCGCGAGCATCATGTCGCGGGTGACGTCGCCATCTGCATAACCGATCGAGTGGGCAAAGCCCGCGCTCGTGGTCGCCAGCGCCTTGAAACCGAGGCCTTGCATGTAACGAGCGCTGCCGAGGTTCCAGGGATTGGGAATGACGAAGCAGCCGCTTTGATGCAGTGCGCGGAACGCGCGGCGTTTGTCGGCGATACTCATGATTTTGTCCTGCACAGGGTGGGGATTGGACAATGCCTCCAACGAGCCCGTGATGGCAACATGGGTTCTCCGTTCGGCATCACAGGGAAAGGCAAGCAAAATGGCACTAAACACCCAAGCCGCGTGATTATTCCGACACTGACTTGTGATCGACCTGACGTGCCATTTACTTTGCGCACTCACCGCAATTCGTTAAGCGAGAGGCATCCCGATTTCTTGCGGAGGCCGCCATGTCGTCTCTTCCCTTCAAGGTTCTTGTTGCCACCTTTGTAGGGGCTTTCGCGCTTGCCACGTCGGCAAATGCCGAGAACGCCGAGAAGGTGCGCAAGCCCAAGAAAGTTGCCACGACGTCCAAAACCGTGCGGGCCGATCCCTATCATCGGGGAACGAATCTTGTGCCCGCCGGCCCGTTATATTTCGGCGACGTCTATCTTGGAGACGACCCCGATCCCAACATCCGCTTCCAGCTCTTGCGCGACATCAGCGGCCGCCTGGGTGGCGACCCCTGAAAACGCGTCGGGCCGAAGACCCTGATGGCGTTTGATTTTTGCCGCCTGATCGGCTGAACTGCACCCTTCATTGAGGAGCCGGCGCGGGTACGCCGCGAACGGCGCCCGCGCGGAGGGATTGCAGACATGCTTCGTACCATCGCGGCTTTCGACCGCATCGGCGAGGAAAACGCCTTCGCGGTGCTTGCCCGCGCCAACGCGCTGGCGGCGCAGGGCCGCGACATCATCAATCTCGGCATCGGCCAGCCCGATTTCCGCACGCCCGATTTTATCGTCGAGGCCGCGGTAAAGGCGCTGCGCGACGGCCATCACGGCTACACGCCTGCCAACGGCATCCCGCCGCTGCGAGAAGCGGTCGCTGCCGATCTTGCCAAGCGCTTCAAGGTCGAGGTGTCGCCCGACAGCGTGATGATCATGCCCGGCGGCAAGCCGACCATGTTCATGTCGATCCTGATGTTCGGCGAGCCGGGCGTGGAGATTATGTATCCCGATCCCGGATTTCCGATCTACCGATCGATGATCGAGTTCACCGGAGCGAAACCGATTCCGGTCCCGATCCGCGAAGAGAATGGCTTTGCATTTTCCGCGGAAGAGACATTGAAGCTGATCACGCCGCGGACACGACTGCTGATCGTGAACTCGCCGGCCAATCCGACAGGTGGCGTCACGCCAAAAGCCGAGGTCGACCAGCTCGTTGCCGGACTCGAGAAGTGGCCGGATGTTGCGATCATGTCGGACGAAATTTATGACCACATGGTCTATGACGGCGAGACCCATGTCTGTTTGCTGTCCTACCCGTCCATCCGCGACCGGCTGATCCTGCTCAACGGTTGGTCGAAGACCTATGCGATGACCGGCTGGCGCCTTGGCTACGCAGTCTGGCCCGGAAAACTCTACGACTATGCGCGCAAGCTTGCGGTCAATCTGCACTCGTGCGTCAACGCGTCGGCGCAATATGCCGGTCTCGCGGCGCTGAAAGGCTCGCAGGATGAAGTGACCAAGATGGTCGCGGAGTTTGACAAACGCCGGAAAGTGGTGGTCGAGGGACTCAACAAGTTACCCGGAGTATCATGTGCGACGCCGAAGGGCGCGTTCTATGCGTTCCCCAATATCAAGCGCACCGGCTGGAAAGCAAAGGCGTTGGCCTCCACGCTGCTGGACGATGCGGGCGTTGCCATTATCGGCGGGCCCGATTTCGGCATCCTGGGCGAAGGCTATATCCGCGTGAGTTATGCAAACTCGACGGAAAATATCCTGAAGGCGCTCGATCGTATGCGCGAGTTTCTGGCAAATCGCAAAGCTGCGTAAGTTTACCGTCTAGCTGCCATCGCGCTCTTGAATCGCGCTGTGCTTTCGGCTGGCCAGTAATCGGCTGGCCGGTAGAACGCGCTGACTGCAGGGACGCCGTCCGGAATGACCACCCAAGGCTGCTTGGTGGACGTGTAGATGTGAATGTCGGGCGGAGCACGAGACGGATCGTCGAGTGTCCCGGCACGTATGAAATGAATGCTTGGACCGGCCTGGGGATAGTTGCTCCACACGGTCACGCCACAGTCGGCGCAGCGCCAGAAGACTTGACCCTTGCCGCTGGCGCTGGGGAGGGTGGTCGGAATCAGCTTGCCTTTCAGGAGTTCGACCTGCGACGCCTCGATAAAGGCATTAACAGCGAAAGCCGACCCACTTTCACGCTGACACCACGTACAATGGCAGCAATGCACAAATAACGGTTGGGCCTTCAGGCGGTAACGGACCGCGCCACACGTGCAGCCGCCTTCCATAACGTCGCCCGGCCGGTCAGTCATTGCAAAGCTCCTTGATGCCGAGATAGGCGCGAACTATGCGCCAGCGTGCCAGGATAGTCAGCTTTGGTCCTATCGAATAACGCGATCAGTGCCGTCTCGCGCACGTGCCTCGACTTGACGTAACATCCGCGCGACACTGAGCAATAAGAACACTCAAGCGAGGAAATGCCGATGCTCGACCGTATGGCGACCGACCGTGGGCTGTCCGAGGAACAACGAATGATGCGGCAAAGCTGCCGCGACTTCGTCGACGATGTTGTTCTCCCCTTCATCAAGCAGAACTGGCAGCGCGAATGGTCAATGGTTCCCGAAGACCGCTTGCCTCTCCGGATTCTGGAAGAAGCTGAAAAAATCGGCATCCGTACCTTGGGCGTTCCCGAGGAGTTCGGCGGCGTAGAGCTGGAGAAGGGGACCGAGGTCAAGACTTTCGCGCTCGTCGCTGAAGAGCTTGCACGCGGCGATTCAGGTCTCGCCGACAAGATGGTGCAGAACTGGAAGGTCTCCGTCTTGCTGCGGCAGTTTGCGCCGCGTCATCTGCAGGAAAAATGGTTCAAGCGCCTGGTCGCCGAGCCGCAGTTCCTGATGGCGCATTGCCTGACCGAGCCGCGCGGGGCGTCGGACCGCTGGCTGCCGTACAACGTCCCGGAAGCGGCGATGCAGACCAAAGCCGTCAAGACCAATGGCGGCTGGGTGATCAACGGCCGCAAGCAGTTCATCTCGAACGGCTACGACGCCAGCCTTTACGTCGTTTACGCCAACACCAATCCGAAAGTGGGCATGCTGCAGGGCACGTCGTCTTTCCTTGTGCCGCGCGAAACGAAAGGCTTTTCGGTGGCCCGCTGCAACGAGACGCTGGGCTGCCGCTTCATGAACAACGGCGAGATGGTGTTCGAGGACATGTTCGTGCCGGACGACCACCTGCTGGTGCAGGACAGCGCGATGGGCTCCGCCGGCGTCTATTTCCGTCCGGGCAAGATCATTCAGGCGGCAAAAAATCTCGGCGTCGGCGTGCGCGCGTTCGAAGCCACCGCCGAATACGTACAGAATTATGTCCAGGGCGGACGCATCCTGATCAAGCATCAGGCAGTGGCGTTACGCCTGGCAGACATGGCAACGCGCATTGAAGCTGTGCGCGCATTGCTCGATCGCGCCTCGCAGGCGGTCGACGAGAACGCCCCGGATGCAGAGATTCTCGTCAACATGGCCAAAATGTTCGCGTCGGAAGAGGTCATGAAGGTCGCCCAGCATGCCGTCGAGCTTCACGGCGGCAACGGCGTCATGCTCGATTTCGGCATCGAGAAGGTGCTGCGCGATGCCGTTGTTTTTCTGCACATGGATGCCACGGCGGACATTTCCAAGTTCAAGATCATCAAGAACATGTTCCCGGAGACCGCCGGAAAATATGCCGGGCCGGAAAATTAGCGCGATCGTTTGTGGCCTCAGCGCCGCAAGGCGAAATGGAAGCCTACCAGCACGATCAGCATGCCGGCGAACTG
>DASSSM010000204.1:0-2566 GCA_035708425.1 Pseudolabrys sp. | reverse complement strand
CGGCAGCGGTCATCCCCTTCTCTGCGATAAGGTAAAGTACGACACCCGGATCAAGCTGGCCGGGCCGCGTGCCCATCGGCAAGCCGTCGAGCGCCGTAAATCCGAGTGTGCTTTCTACGCTGCGGCCGTTGGCCAGTGCGCACATTGAGGCGCCGCTGCCAAGGTGCGCGACGACTACGCGACCCTTTGCGGTCTCGGGCGCGATTTGGCGCAGGCGATCGGCGATGTACTCGTAGGAAAGGCCGTGAAATCCATACCGGCGCACACCCTCCTCGTAGAATTTCTCGGGTAATGCAAAATGGTCAGCCAGCGCGCCATGGTCGCGGTGGAACGCCGTGTCGAAGCATGCGACCTGCGGAAGCTCCGGGCGACGAGCGAGAAGCGTTCGGATTGGCGCAAGATTGTTCGGTTGATGCAGCGGTGCGAGCGAAACATAGCGCTCAAGTTTGGCAACGACATCTGCTGTCAGGCGAACCGGACGGCTGTACTCGGGTCCGCCGTGGACGACGCGGTGACCAACCGCAACAAGGTTGACCTTCTGCGTTTTACGCAGCCAGTCGCCCGTTTCCTGCGTGGCCGCCGGAAGGTCGGGCACTTTTTCGGCAGGATAAGACTGGTCGATCAGCGGTTTCTTGTCAGGCCCGGCGGCGCGCAGCCGCGGTCGGGTGCCGATGCCGTCCATCTGACCCTTGACGAGGCAATCGAGATCACCGCTCGCGCCGGTCGCGAAGACCTGAAACTTGAGGCTCGAGGAGCCGGCATTCACCACAAGAATTGCATCCATCGCTTCACACGGCGGCAACCGCCGCCTTCTTCCGGCGGGCATCGGCGTAAAGCACGGCGGCCGCGGCGGATGCCATTCGGCTGCGCACTGAATCGGCCCGCGATGTCAGGATGATCGGTACGCGGGCTCCAAGTACGATCCCTGCGGCGTCTGCCTTCGCAAGGAACGTAAGGTTTTTGGCGAGCATGTTGCCGGCCTCCAGATCGGGAACGATCAGAATCTGGGCGCGCCCGGCGACTGGTGATTTGATGCCCTTTATTTTCGCAGCTTCGGGATCGATCGCATTGTCGAAGGCGAGCGGGCCGTCGAGCACGCCACCGGTTATTTGCCCGCGATCCGCCATCTTGCACAAAGCGGCCGCCTCGATCGTCGACGGAATTTTCGGCGTGACAGTCTCGACGGCAGACAGGATGGCAACGCGCGGTGTGCCGAGACCGACATCGGTGAAGAGATCGATTGCGTTCTGGATAATGTCGCGCTTCACCTCGAGATCAGGGAAAATGTTGATGGCCGCATCGGTGATGAACAGGGTTTCCGGGTAAGTCGGCACGTCCATCACAAAGACATGGCTGATGCGCCGCGCCGTCCGCAGCCCGGTGCTGGAAGACGTCACCGCCCGCATAAGTTCGTCGGTGTGCAGGCTTCCCTTCATCAGGAGTTCGCCTTTGGATTCACGGATGAGTTCCACGGCCTTGGCCGCGGCCGCTTCGCTGTGCGGTGCATCGACGATCTGGTAATTTTTCAGATCGATGCCGTGCTCACGAGCGACCGCCCTAATCTTTGCGGCAGGCCCGACCAGAACCGGCTTAATGATGCCGAGTTCCGCCGCCTCGATTGCGCCACGCAGCGAGGATTCATCGCATGGATGCACGACCATGGTGATCGCGGGTCGCGCTTCCTTTGCTCGCGCTATCAGACGATCGTATTTGGAACCCGGCGCGGGGCCGGCTGCGCTGATCGGCGCGATCGTGTCGACATCGTCACGCATGTCATCTCCCAAGAATCTATTGTCGCAAAGGCATGGAAGCGATCTAGTTGGGACCACGCAAGACGCGCGCGCATTGACCTAAGTCAACGGCGCCCAGCCGGGCACCGCCTGTTTTAGGCCTTTCAGAAGGCGCGAACATCGACGTGCGCAACCCACCGTTGACATAAGTCAATGAATACAGGGGCAGCGCCCCTACCGTTACAAACGCGAGATTGCGACCCAAGTTTGCGCGACATCACGCCAAGGAGACGTACATGAATGCTGGCGCCGCCGTGAAGAAGGAAGCGAAGGACGAGGGTTGCTGGCGAGGCTTCAAGCCGGGGGATTGGAGCACTTCCATAAATGTCCGCGACTTCATTGTCCGAAATGTGACACCCTATGCTGGCGACGAAAAGTTTCTTGTTGGAGCGTCAAAGAAAACAAAAGCAGTCTGGGACAAGCTTCAACCCTACTTCCAGGCCGAGCGAAAGAAGGGCGTACTCGCAGTCGATGCGAAAAACCCATCGACGCTGCTCGCGCACAAGGCCGGCTACATTGACCGTGAGAATGAAATCATTGTTGGCCTACAGACCGACGAGCCGTTCAAGCGCGCAATCTTCCCGTACGGCGGTCTGCGCATGGTCGAAGCGGGCCTGAAGGCCGCCGGATTCCCGGCGGATCCGCAGGTCCACGAGGCTTTCACCAAGTACAGAAAATCTCATAACGACGGCGTGTTCGACGCCTATACGCCGGAGATCATGAAGTGCCGCAAGTCAGGCATCATCGCCGGCCTTCCCGATGCATACGGCCGCGGC
>DASSSM010000203.1:0-5098 GCA_035708425.1 Pseudolabrys sp. | reverse complement strand
ATCGGCGAAATTGCCAATGAAACGCCCGCAATTTCCCTACCGCGACCGCCGCGACCAGCTTGGCGGCTGGTTTGGGCAACGGCGGCTTGTGTCGCCACCGTCGTTGCGATCGGACTGTTGGCCAGAACCGAATGGCCGTTGGACCACGACGCCGCCTCGACCGAGGGCCCGACAGCCATCACCCTTGCTTCGCTCCCGGCTGGCGCGACCATTCCCAGATTGGATACGGCTGGACTGAAGCTCGTCGGCTTGGCCATCGATCCGGAGAAAATACCGGTATTTACCGCCACTTATCGCGGCCCGCACGGTTGTCGTCTCGACCTCCGGGCTTGGCCAATTGGCTCAGATGCTGCCGTGCTTGCCGGCACGAGCCGGCACAACTGGACCGCAGGAAACCTCGCCTATGAGCTGGTTGCGCACGGAATGCCGCCCTGGCGTTTCGCAATCATAGCCGAGGCCGCCGAGCAGCAGACGCGAGCCGGTTCCGACCCCAAGAGCATCGACCGCCGGATGCGCGAAGCGAATATCGGCGCGCCCCCCTGCGTCAGCTGACATTGGAATAAATCCAACGCGTCGTCCGTTTCTTCTCCGCTACGATTTCGTGACGAGGGTCACGCAATCCAATAGCCGCCGCGAGCGGCAAGGGAGAGAGACGCATGTCACACATAAATCGCCGGCATTTCCTCGGGGCGACGGCTGCGGCGGGCACGGCCGCGATCGGAGGATTTGGCCGGCTCGCCGAAGCTGCGGGAGTAAATCTTACGCCGGGCGTGCCTGAGGGCGTTGCGAGTTACGCGACGATGGGGACGCTGCCTGGTAAAAAGCCGCTGATCCAGCTTTCCGACCGGCCGCCGAATTATGAAGCACCAATTGAATATCTGCGGACGCCGATCACGCCAAACGACCAGTTCTATGTCCGTTATCACCTGGCGGACATCCCGGATGTCAAAGCCGAGGGTTACAAAATCGCAGTCGGCGGCGAAGGCGCCAACGATCGTGCAGAAATCACGCTTGACGATCTAAAGAAGATGCCAGCCGTCGAAGTGGTTGCCGTCAATCAGTGCTCCGGCAACCGGCGCGGGTTGTCAAAGCCGCATGTGCAAGGCGTGGAATGGGGCTACGGCGCCATGGGTTGCGCGCGCTGGAAAGGCGCGCGCCTCAAGGACGTGCTCGACAAAGTTGGTTTAAAGAAAGAAGCGATCGAGATCGTGTTCAATGGTGCCGATGGCCCTACGGTCGACAAGACGCCGGACTTCATCAAGAGTATCCCGGTCTGGAAGGCGATCGATGAGTCGACGATCGTTGCCTACGAGATGAATGGGGCGCCACTGCCGCACTTCAACGGCTTTCCCGCGCGAATCATTGTGCCCGGCTGGACAGGCACTTACTGGATGAAACACGTCATCGCGATCAACGCGCTGACCAAGCCCGAATCAAACTTCTGGATGAATCCGGCCTACCGCATTCCGGTCGGCAAATTCCCGGTCAGGGATCGCTTTATCAGCCAGGAAAACGCAGCGAGCACGCCTATCACTGAAATGGTGGTCAATTCGCTGATCACCAGCCACCGCAACGGCGACAAAGTGAAAGCCGGCAAGGTCACAGTCAGCGGCATGGCCTGGGACGGCGGTTATGGCATCCGCACAGTGCAAGTCTCGACCGATGGCGGCAAGACCTGGGGCTCCGCAACTTTGGGCCAGGATTTAGGCCGCTTCGCGTTCCGGCCGTGGAGCTTCGAGCTCGCGGCCAAGAAGGGCAACAACACGGTGACGGTCAACGCCACCAACAAGCTCGGCCAGAGCCAGGTATCCGAACTGATTTTCAATCCGGCCGGTTATCACAACAACGTCATGCAAAACATCACGCTGACGGCGTGAGGAGAGCACCATGCATAAATTCGTCATTACACTTATCGCCGCTCTCATCGCGTCGCCGGTGTTCGCCGCCGAGCAAGTGATCAAACTGAAGCAGGCACCGGGCGTCGACAAGGTAGAGGCCAATTGCCAAGCCTGCCATACCCTCGCCTATATCCCGATGAACTCGCCCTTTCTGAATGCGGCGGGCTGGAGCGCGGCGGTTACCAAAATGATCAAGGCCCTCGGAGCGCCAATCGACGACGCCGATGCCAAAGTCATCGCCGACTACCTAGCAAAAAACTACGGCAGCTGAATCAACATACCGCGCTGGAACGGCTCTAAATGACTGGCCCCACCCTCGCCGGCGGGGCCTTTTGATATATATCATGGACAATTGTTCGTGATTCAGGCCTGTTGCGCTGAACTGAAGATCGTTAAGCTGCATTGCAACACGAGAGCCCCCGAGGACAAACCATGCGCTTGAAATTCGCCGCCGCCGCTATTGCCCTGGCCGGAGCTTTGGCTCTCGTGGCTGCATCCGCGGACGCTCAGACAAGCCAGACCAAGAAAAAGGGCACCGTTACCTATAACCGCGACCGCACGGTCGTGGTCACCCGCGACGAAGACGGCCGCACCCGCACGCGCATCATCATCCAGAAGCGGTCTTATCTCGATCCGGGCACGGAAACGTTTCCGGGCGAGCGCGTCGGCAATACGGGCTATGTCGAAAATCCCGGCCAATACGCGGGAAGCGTGATCAACAATACGTCGGCGGGTCTTTACAACACCCAATCGGCGCTCCCCGGACCGTGGACACTGCCATTTAAGAGTAATCCCTGGATAGGGTACTGAAACGAAAAACGCGGCCTCAGGCCGCGTTTTTGTTTTCACCTTTCACAGTAGCAGGCCTACCCGGCGAGCTGCTCCAGTTCGGCCAGGATCGCTGATCCCATCTCCGCCGTTGAAACAAGTTTGGTGCCTTCCGATTTGATGTCGGCGGTGCGCAGACCCTTGGCAAGCGTTGCTGAAATCGCCCGATCGATCCAATCGGCTTGCTTGCCGAGATTGAACGAATAGCGCAGAGCCATGCCAAACGACGCGATCATCGCAATCGGATTGGCGATGCCCTTGCCGGCGATATCCGGTGCCGACCCGTGCACCGGCTCGTAGAGCGCTTTTCGCTTCTTGGTTTTTGCATCAGCTTCACCGAGCGAAGCGGATGGAAGCATTCCCAGCGAGCCAGTGAGCGTCGCCGCAATGTCCGACAATACGTCGCCGAACAGATTGTCGGTGACGATGACATCGAACTGCTTCGGCCAGCGAACAAGTTGCATGCCGCCGGCGTCAGCCAGCATGTGCTCAAGCTGAACGTCCTTGAATTCGCGCGCATGTAACTGCGTCATGACTTCGTTCCACAGCACGCCCGTTTTCATGACGTTACGCTTTTCCATCGAGGTGACCTTGTTGCGCCGCTTGCGTGCAAGCTCGAAAGCCACGCGGCCGATCCGCTCGATCTCGTAGGTATCGTATACCTGAGTGTCGATTGCGCGTTTCTGGTTATTGCCGAGATCCGTGATCGTCTTCGGCTCACCGAAATAAACGCCACCGGTCAGCTCACGCAAAATAATGATGTCGAGACCTTCAACGACCTCGCGCTTGAGCGAAGATGAATCTGCGAGTGCCGGATAGACGATTGCCGGGCGCACATTGGCGTAGAGATCGAGGTCCTTGCGCAGCCGCAGCAGGCCGGCCTCGGGCCGCACGTCATAGGGCACCTTGTCCCATTTGGGGCCGCCGACCGCACCGAAGATCACGGCGTCGGCCGCTTTGGCTTTTTCCATTGTGGCGTCTGTGATGGCCACTTTATGCGCGTCGTAACAGCATCCGCCCACCAGCGCCTCTTCAGTCGCGAACCTGTCGGGACCGCCTTTATTGAAGAAGTCGACGACGCGTCTTGCCTCGGCCATGACTTCGGGGCCGATTCCGTCGCCGGGAAGAAGAAGCAGATTATGGGTGGCCATTTACGCCTCGCCGTTACTGGTACGCGCGGATTGCTAAAGGGCCAAACGGCCATTGGCAAGAGAAGTCGGGCCAAGTTTCGTTCGTCGCAGGGCTAACTTCGGCCTCGACCAGTGCGATTGCGACCCCAGCGTCGATCAAGGCTCTCAAAGGCCTCAAGTCCCGCTATTATTGTTGGGTAAGTCTAGGGGCTTGTTCGGGACACCCACAGTGCACGAGAAAGAACTCCGCATCGCACTCATCTGCTTTGGCGGCGCGTCGCTCGCGGTCTATATGCACGGCATCACCAAGGAATTTCTGAAACTGACGCGGGCGTCCAGCACGCTTCACGCCATCACCGACAGGGGAAAGCGGGCATCTTCCAGCTTCTTCGACCGGCACGATGCTGCCGATGCTGAATACGATACCGAGGCAATTTATTTTGACCTGCTGCGCGACATTGGCCAATCGCTCGAACTGCGGATTGTCATAGACATCGTGGCAGGCGCCTCGGCCGGGGGAATCAATAGCACCATGCTGGCACGGGCTCTCAGTCATGATCTGCCGATGGGCGCCCTGCGCGACCTCTGGCTCGAGAATGCCGACGTCGCCGTACTGCTCGCTCCCGAAGCAAAGGCCCGCCGCTGGAGCAAGTTGTTTCTTCGGCCATTTTTCTGGGCGGCCGGGTTCACGCGCCTGAAGCTCGTGAGCGATCCAGAGGTGCGCTCCAAGCTCTCCCTTTTCATGCGATCGCGCTGGTTCAAGCCGCCCCTCGACGGAATGAAGATGGCAGAATTGATGTATGACGCGGTGCTCGCTATGGGGGCGCCGCGCGAGCGCGGATCGTCCCTGCTTCCTTCGGGGCAGGGACTCGACCTGTTCGTCACGGTGACGGATTTCTACGGTCGCCATCAGCTCATGCAGATTCACGATCCGCCCATTATTCATGAGCGCGAATACCATCATGTGTTGCATTTCCAATACCGGCGCGAGGCAAGCGGTGCCGTTGAAAGCGATTTCGAACTCGCGAACGCACCATCCTTGGCTTTCGCAGCGCGCGCGACGTCGTCAATACCTGGCGCCTTTCCGCCGGCGCAGATCCTGGAAATCGACCAGCTCGTGCGGGCGCGGGGGACCACCTGGCCGCGCCGTTCTGAATTTATTGCAAGCAACTTCGAGCACTATCAACAAATGAACGTGGATGTGGCATCCGTTCCGTTCATTGACGGCAGCGTCCTGAACAG
>DASSSM010000202.1:0-13486 GCA_035708425.1 Pseudolabrys sp. | reverse complement strand
GGAAATCGACCAGCTCGTGCGGGCGCGGGGGACCACCTGGCCGCGCCGTTCTGAATTTATTGCAAGCAACTTCGAGCACTATCAACAAATGAACGTGGATGTGGCATCCGTTCCGTTCATTGACGGCAGCGTCCTGAACAGCCGGCCCTTTCGGGAGGCAATTGCGGCAATCCGGGGCAGACCTGCGTACCGTGAGGTGGATCGCCGGGTCGTTTACATCGATCCAAACCCGGCGCCAGCCGGTTCAGCTATCCACCACGGCGTGCCGGGATTTTTCTCGACGCTGAAAGGCGCGCTCTCTGATATCCCGTTGGCCGAGCCGATAACGGAAGAACTTACCCGGATTGCCCGTTTCAACGAGCGAGCGCGCCGACTAAGAGCGATCATCGAGAGTGCGCGTCCGCACGTATCTCGATTGGTCGCTGAGGTTATGGACACCGATGATGATGGACCAGTCATCCACGACCGCATCAAAGGTTGGCGCGAACGGGCCAACGTCAAGGCGGCGCGTGACGCGGGTTTTGCCTATGAGGCTTACGTACGGTTGAAACTTGCATCGGTCCGCGATTTCATCAGTCATTTGATCATGAACATCCGCGGCGTACGCCCCGATTCACCATTCGCGCGCGCGATCGCAGAAAGCATCGACGCGTGGGCAATCCAATCCGGCATGACCTACGTACCGACAGACAGCCAATTGCTGCAGGCGGAAGCCGCCGCACTTGCTGACGTCAGTGCAAAGTGGGTCGCTTTTCTCCTCGCTTTCGATGTCGACTACCGAAAGCGCCGGCTGCGATTCCTGATCGAAGGCCAGAACCGCCTCTATCAAAGGCTCGGATCGCCGGGCCTGGAAGGGCTCCAGGGCGAGGCGGTCGATGGCCTCAAGCGACGGTTCTACGATCACCTTGAAGCATTGGACCGCAGGGCAAATGCCGTCTACACCGATACGACGTCGGCGGACCTGGTCGAGGACATCTTCCGCGTGGCGCCCTCTCCAACCGAGATCAGGGAGATCGGAGCTTATGCCCAGGCATTTGCTACCCGCCATCGCGGCCAACTCGACCGACTTGTCGACCGGCTCGGGGCGGTCATCGATCTGAAAGCCAGCACGCGAGATGTCGATCTCCTGCTCGCCGACAACACCCAGGAATGGCCACGCCGCGGCCTGCAGGAGGTGCTTGTCAATTATCTCGGTTTTCCCTTCTGGGACGTCCTGACGTTTCCGGTGCTGCCTTGGCGGGAAGCCGGCGAATTCAACGAAATTCGCGTCGATCGTATCAGCGCACAGGATGCCCACCTCATCGAGCGAATGGGGGCCTTCTCCGTGAAAGGGACCGCCTTCAACCAGTTCGCCGCATTCTTGTCGCGCGCATTTCGCGAGAATGACTACCTCTTGGGCCGTCTGCACGCGCTCGAGCGACTGATCGACATTGTGTGCGACGCCGCCGGTTCCGACGCCATCAAAAGCCCGGCCGTGCAGGCGTTAAAAAAGCGAGGCTTTCTACGAATTCTCGATATGGAAGAACCCCACTTACCCACCTGCAGCGCCATGATCGCCGAGCTTCGCGCCGCTGTTAACAGCAAGGGCCTTTTTTGAGTCCGTGGAAGCGCAGCGCCACAATCGATCACAGCCCGCTGAACCAATTGTAGCCTTTGTCTTCCCAATAGCCGCCCTTGTCGGTGTTGGTGACCTCCATCGCCACCACATATTTCGGATTTTTAAAGCCTAGCTTTGTCGGCATCCGGATCTTCATGGGAAAGCCGTAGGACCGCGGCAGGATCTTGTTGTCAAACTTGAAAGTCATCTGCGTCTGCGGATGCAGGGCGGTCGGCATGTCGATGGTGTTGGTGTAACCCTCCGCGCACTTGAACCAGACATATTTGGCGCGCGTATCGGCCCCGATGCGCTTGAGAAACTCCGACAGTGGGGTCCCCTGCCAGGAGCCAATCGCACTCCAGCCTTCGACGCAGATGTGACGCGTGATCTGTGACACTTCCGGGAGCGCATGCAGTTCGTCCAGCGTCCAGGGCTTCTTGCTGTCCACCAGCCCGGCAACTTCCAATTTATAGGTCTTGCCGTCGACCTCTGGCGCTTCATCCTCATCGTAATATGCGTTGAACGGAAACGGACGGGTAATCGCGCTCTCGGGATATGTCGGCGCAAGCTTGGTGCGGCTGAACAGCGCCGCTTGTGCCCCATCATTGAATTCGGAAACCTTACGCAACACGCTCTCGGCGGTGTCTCCATCGATGATGTCGCAGCCGGTAAGAAACGTCAGCGCGCCGAGGCTCGCCGCGCCGCGCAGGAAACTACGGCGGCTGGCGTCGGGCATCATCCGCGCTGCATCCTTGATCAGCAGTTTCGGATCGACACCGGGAATGCTTCTTCGCTGACGCATGAGATGCTCCTATCGTCCCGTGATCATCGCGCGCAGGCTTTTCGGCACGATCAGTGCCAGCGCTACATGCACAACAATGAATCCAACGATCGCCGCCATTGCAAAGAAATGAACATAACGCGCGGCGTCGTATCCGCCGAACAATGCCGTCAGTTCCTGGAGTTGCACGGGCTTCCAAATCGAAAGTCCGGACAACACGATCACGACTCCGGCAAGAATGACGCCCGTATAAAGTAGTTTCTGCACGGCGTTGTAACGTGAGAGGTCGTCGTGGGCGAGTTTGAAGGTCAACGCCGCCTTCACGTCGGCAACGACGTCGCCCGGGCGGATCGGCAACAGCTTGCGGCGAAACCGGCCGGTGACGATGCCGAGCGTTACGTAAACGACTCCGTTGATGACAAGCACCCACATCGCCGCGAAATGCCAGAGCAGCGCACCGGCGAGCCAGTTGCCCAGCGCTATCTGACGGGGGAACACCAGAAAATCGAACAGCGGCGAAGCATTGTAGATCTGCCAGCCGGAGCCGATCATCACCAGGATCGCCAGGGCGTTGATCCAGTGACAGACCCGCACCCAGCGCGGGTGGATCGTGGTGGCGGCGGGTGCTGTCGATATCATCGTTTCAGCGCTCATCATCGTCCCTTCGCTTTCGACGAATATACGGCGCAGGCGGGCCTGCGGATGCGCAGGCCCGTCTTTATCGGTCACTTTTTCATGCCGTCCTTGGACATGGTGTCCTTCGACATGTCGTCCTTCTTCATCGTGTCCTTGGACATGCTGTCCTTGGCCATGGTGTCCTTCTTCATCGAATCTTTCGACATGCTGTCCTTGGACATGGTGTCCTTTTTCATGTCGTCAGCAAAGGCCGCGGGTCCAAGCGGGGCAAGGGCAAGACCGGCGGCGATTGCCACCGACACGAGGGTGCTCTTTCTCATAAGAAGTCCTCCGAGAGAGTTTTAAGTGCACTTTCTCCGCTATCACACGGGCTGAACACATCCTCATCAGTTTCCCGTTGCCGGAAGCTGGCGTTCGGCTCACGCTTTTGTGAGAATGGCCTTGCAGAACTGAACGGAGTGGACTTGTGAGTGCGCTGCCTGCCGCAAAAACGAGCCCGGGCAATTTTTTCGAGGATTTCCAACTCGGTCAGACAATCCGGCATGCCACCCCGCGCACCGTGACGCTCGGGGATGTGGCCCTCTACAATGGCCTCTTCGGCGCGCGTTTTGCCGTGCAATCATCCGATCTCTTCGCACAGAAAATCGGCTATCCGCGCTCGCCGCTCGACGATTTGCTGGTCTTCCATGTCGTGTTCGGCAAGACGGTTGCGGATATATCGCTCAACGCCGTCGCCAATCTCGGCTACGCGGACTGCCGGTTTCTCAAACCCGTATTTCCCGGCGCCACGCTGACCGCCATCTCCGACGTCATCGGGCTGCGGGAGAATTCCAACAGGAAAACCGGCATTGTCTATGTGCGCTCGCGCGGGTTCGACGAAACCGGCGATACCGTGCTCGACTACGCGCGCTGGGTGATGGTGCGCAAACGCGATGAGGCAGCTGCAGTACCGGCCGAGAAAATCCCCGATCTGCCAAAGAACGTCGAGCCCGCGCAACTCGGCGCAGCGTGCCCGAAAGTCAATACCGCGGCCTATGACACGACGCTTGCAGGCAGCCCGCATCGTTTCGACGACTATAAAACCGGCGACAAAATCGACCACATCGACGGGTTCACGGTCGAGGAAGCCGAACACCAGATTGCCACCCGGCTCTATCAAAACACCGCCCGCATTCATTTCAATCAGTTCGCCGAGAGCAAAGGCCGTTTCGGCCGCCGGCTCATCTATGGCGGTCACGCCATTTCGCTTGCTCGCGCACTATCATTCAACGGCCTCGCAAACGCTTTCCACATCGCCGCGATCAATGGCGGGCGGCACGTTGCCCCGCTATTTGCCGGCGACACGGTCTTTGCGTGGTCAGAGGTGCTGGCCACTGCTGGCATACCGAATCGGAAGGATGTCGGCGCTCTGCGCCTGCGCACCGTCGCAACCAAGGATCGGCCGTGTCCCGACTTTCCGTTCAAATCCGGCGATGAGTACGATCCGGCGATCATCCTCGACCTGGACTACTGGGTGCTGATGCCGAAGTAGCGTGCGGAGACTGCGTCAAGCGCTCGCACGCAGATGATCGACCAGCTGCCGCGCGTAAGACGGCAACACCTCGACGTTACGCACGCAAATTGTCAGCTCGCGAAGGGCCCAGGGATCGGTGAGCCGCACGGCACTGATCGCCATGGTGCGCTCGGTACGGTGCACGGTCGTCTCCGGAACGATGCCGACACCGACGTTACATTCGACCAGGCGGCAGATGGCATCGAAGCTGCGCAGTTGCACGCGCAGACGCAGTGGCCGGCCGATGCGATTTGCTTTGTCTGCAAGAAAACGCTGGATCGCGCTGGCGCGGTCGAGGCCGACCATGTCGTAGTCGAGCACCTCGGCAAAACCGATGCGTGAACGCTTGGCGAGCGGGTGATTTTTCGCCACCACGAGCACAAAGCGGTCACTACGGAACGGAAACGTGTTGAGCCCACCGTAGTCGACGGTGCCGGCGACGATGCCGATGTCGGCATGGCCCTCGGCGATCAGGCCGACAATCTCGTCGCTCAGTCGCTCTTCCAGATCGACGCTGATGTCCGGATGGGCCATCAGAAACGAGCTGAGCGTTTCGGGCAGGAATTCGGTGAGTGCGTTCGTGTTGGAGAGAACGCGAACCTGGCCGGCGAGGCCGCGGGCGTAGGGCGACAGGTCCTCCTGCAGACGCTCGGTCTGCGCCAGAATTCCGCGTGCGTGCTGCAGCAGGGTTCGTCCTGCGGGGGTCGGCTTGACGCCGGCCCGTCCGCGCACCAGCAGGGGGGTGCCGAAGGCCAGTTCCATCTTACGGATGCGGGTCGAGGCCGCAGCCAAAGCCAGATTCGAGCGCGCCGCACCGTGCGTAATGCTGCCGGCTTCGACGATGTGCCGGAATAGGTTGAGGTCCGTAAAATCGAAGCGCATTGGACTACCTTCTTATTCTACGAAGGTAGGCTACACAGAAAGCATATTGCAACAGGCTATTTTCAGGTCCAAGCTTTCGCAAATTATGAAGTAGCGACTTGGGGGTCCAGGTCAAGAGGAATGTTTGCACACCCCCACTTGCGACTGCCGATTTTCCTTTCATGCAATGCACCGGTCGCGGGTTTTCGGAGACTAACAATGGCCGAGTTTGAAGTGGGAACGGCGGCGGGAGCAGAGCGGCCGCGGCCGTTGTCTCCACATCTGCAGATCTACAAGCCGATGCTGACGATGGTGATGTCCATCGTTCACCGGATTACCGGGGCCGCACTCTATTTTGGAATGCTGCTGCTCGCCTGGTGGCTGATCGCCGCCGCGAGCGGACCGAACGCCTATGCCGGCTTTGAATGGTTCATGGGGAGCGTGCTCGGTCAGCTCCTGCTCTTCGGTTACACTTGGGCCCTGATCCACCACATGCTGGGCGGCATCCGCCACCTGATCTGGGATACGGTTCACGGCTTCGAGCCGGCCGAACGCGAAATGCTCACGCTGGCCACTTTGGTCGGCTCGGTAACGCTCACGCTCATACTCTGGGTCGTCGGTTATCTCGTGATGGGAGGTCCCCGATGAGAGAGCCTCCTCACATGCGAACCCCCATGCGCCGGGTGCGCGGGCTGGGCGCGGCTCATTCCGGCACGGGGCATTTTTGGCATCAGCGCGTAACGTCGGTTGCCAGCATCCCGCTCACCATCGGTTTGCTGCTTATCATCACGGCATTACTCGGACGCAGCCACGCCGCGGTCGTGCAAATTCTCGCCTCACCGATCGTCTCGATCGTCGTGCTGCTGTTCATCATCAACACCGCCTATCACATGTGGATTGGCATGCAGGAAATCATTCTCGACTACGTGCATAACGAAAAGTGGAAGTTCTTGAGCCTGATGGGAAACACGTTCTTCGTCTTTGCCGTCAGTCTGGCGTCGGTCTACGCCGTCCTCAGGCTGTCGTTCGGGGTTTGACATGGCGACGAATGGAAAATCGAACGGCGCCCCCGCGGTCAACGGCCGCGCTTATCCGATCGAGGATCACAGCTACGATGTCGTTGTGGTTGGCGCCGGCGGTTCAGGGTTGCGCGCCGTGGTCGGTTGCAGTGAAGCTGGCCTGCGCACAGCCTGCATTACCAAGGTCTTCCCGACTCGGTCACATACCGTTGCCGCACAAGGCGGCATTGCAGCCGCGCTCGGCAACATGGGCGAGGATGATTGGCGCTGGCACATGTATGACACCGTCAAGGGTGCCGACTGGCTCGGCGACCAGGATGCTATTGAATATCTGTGCCGCAATGCGCCGGCCGCCGTATATGAGCTGGAACATTGGGGCCTGCCATTCTCGCGCCGCGAGGAAGATGGCAAGATCTATCAGCGCCCCTTCGGCGGCATGACTACGCATTACGGCAAGGGCACCGCGCAGCGTACCTGCGCCGCCGCCGATCGCACCGGCCACGCAATGCTGCACACGATGTACGGGCAGGCGCTGCGCCATTCGGCGGAGTTTTATGTCGAATATTTTGCCATCGACCTCATCATGGACGAAGGCCGTTGCCGCGGCGTGATCGCACTGAACATGGATGACGGCTCGATTCACCGTTTCGCTGCCAATATGACGATCCTTGCCACTGGCGGTTATGGACGGACTTACTTCTCGTGCACGTCGGCACATATCTGCACTGGCGACGGCAACGCCATGGTGCTGCGCGCCGGCCTGCCCTTGCAGGACATGGAGTTCGTGCAATTCCATCCGACCGGCATCTATCCGGCGGGTTGCCTGATCACCGAAGGCTCGCGCGGCGAAGGCGGCTATCTGGTCAATTCCGAAGGCGAACGCTTCATGGAGCGCTACGCTCCGTCCGCGAAGGATCTTGCTTCACGTGACGTTGTCTCGCGGGCCATGACCGTCGAGATTCGCGAGGGCCGTGGTGTCGGCAAAGAAAAGGATCACCTTTTCCTGCACCTCGACCACCTCGATCCGGCAGTGCTGCACGAGCGGCTGCCGGGCATCAGCGAGACTGCGCGCATTTTTGCCAATGTCGACGTGACGCGCGAGCCGATTCCCGTCCTGCCGACCGTGCACTACAACATGGGCGGCATCGCCACGAACTATCACGGGGAAGCTCTGACCAAGAAAAACGGCACAAATGACGCCGTAACCCCGGGCCTGATGGCGCTCGGCGAAGCCGCCTGCGTGTCCGTGCATGGCGCCAACCGGCTCGGCTCGAATTCCCTGATCGACCTGGTCGTATTCGGCCGTGCGGCTGCGCTCCGCTGCGCCGAAGTCCTCACTCCCGGCGAGGAACAGCCGCAATTACCGAAGGATTCAGCCGATCTTGCGCTGGCGCGCCTAGACAAATTCCGTAACGCATCCGGCGGCACGCCGACCGCGAAGCTGCGGCTCAACATGCAGCGCGTGATGCAGGAAGATTGTGCGGTCTTCCGCACCGGCGAGGTGCTGGATCAGGGCCACAAGCGCATCCTTGAAGTCCACGACGGCATGGCTGATGTCCATGTCAGTGACCGTTCGCTGATCTGGAATTCCGACCTGATCGAGACATTGGAGCTCGACAACTTGATCGCACAGGCCGTTGTCACGATGGATTCCGCCAAGAACCGTACTGAAAGCCGCGGCGCACACGCGCGCGAAGATTATCCTGAGCGCGATGATAAAAACTGGATGAAACATACGCTGGCTTGGATGGATCCAAAGGGCACCGTAAAAATCGATTACCGCCCGGTGCACGCCTACACGCTCACGAATGACGTTGCCTATGTCGAACCCAAAGCGCGCGTCTACTGACGGAACGTTGTCATGGTCGAATTTACGCTGCCCCGAAATTCCAAGATCACAGAAGGCCGGAAATGGCCGCGCTCGACGCACGCCACTCACGTTTCCGAATTCCGCATCTACCGGTGGAATCCGGATGACGGTCAGAATCCAAGCGTCGATACCTATTATGTCGATCGCGATGATTGCGGACCGATGGTTCTCGATGCGCTGATTTGGATCAAGAACAACATCGACCCCACTCTCACCTTCCGGCGATCATGCCGCGAAGGCGTATGTGGCTCCTGCGCCATGAATATCGACGGCACCAACACGCTTGCCTGTACCAAGGCTATCGACGATGCTCGCGCGCCGGTGAAAATCTATCCGCTGCCGCATCAGCCTGTGGTGAAGGACCTGGTGCCTGATCTGAAGAATTTTTATGCGCAATATGCCTCGATCGACCCATGGCTGCAGACGTCGACGCCCACGCCCGAAAAGGAGTGGCGGCAATCGCACCAGGATCGTGCCAAGCTTGATGGCATGTACGAATGCATCCTGTGCGCCTGTTGCTCGACGTCTTGCCCGAGCTACTGGTGGAATTCAGACCGCTATCTCGGCCCCGCTGCGCTGCTGCAGGCAAATCGCTGGGTCCAGGATAGCCGGGATGAAGCAACCGGCGCGCGTCTCGACAATCTTGAGGATCCGTTCCGGCTCTATCGCTGCCATACGATCCTGAATTGCTCTAAGGCCTGTCCAAAAGGGCTAAACCCCGCAAAGGAAATCGCCACGCTGAAGAAAGCGCTGGTTGATCGGCAACTTTAGCGCATCAATTTAGCGCGACCTGACACGTCGCTGGCCGTTTGGCGCAGCACGATGCGCGATCTTTCGTTTGGAACGACATTTTCTGTTCTGTTCCTCGACCGAAGGAGCGACAACAGCCGACGTCGCACCGAATTTTTCAACCTCATACGAACGCCGCTTGAGCGGCCAAGGCAGGTCATGCAGGGTCCGCCCTAATTCGCGGGGTTCAGGACGTGCGTTGTACCGAGCTGCTTTTGTTACATGCGCTCTTGTTGTGCGCCGCCTGCGCTCCGGTTTCCAAGCTGCCGCCGTTACCGGCCGACGAAATCAAAGCCGAACAGCGCAGGCAACAGATCGCCCAGCTTCACAGCTACCTCGGACAGCTCAGGCGCCTCGACAACGTCGCCTTCCAGCTTCGCGTCGCCAACCGCGATGACTGCGAAGACCGGGCGTGGGCACAGGTCGGACTCATCGCCGGCACTGTGCCAAGCTTACCACGCAAGTTCCGTTCGTTTTCGCACGAGGCACTGTCTGTAAGCTGGACGCACGCAACGGTTCTCTCGATTGCGGACAATTCACCGGCTGCGGTCGCTGGCATCAAAATCGGCGACCAGCTTCTGACTTTCAATAACGAGCCGGTCCCGCGTCACGGCACGGCCAGATGGATCGGCGCCTATGTGCGGAACAATGGCGAACGGCCGATCCACGTCCTGATCCGGCGTGACGGCATCGACGAGATGCGCGCGGTCGTTCCGGTGATTGCCTGCGCTATTCCTATCGAGCTTCAAGTCGATTCCGGCATCAATGCATTCACGACCGACGATCGCATCGTGGTTTCTTCCAGCATATTGCGAGCCGCACGCACGGATGCACAGCTCGCCCTCGTCGTGGGGCACGAGTTGGCCCATGCCAATCTCGGCCATCTCGACAAGCGGCGGGCGAACGCCGTCATCGGCTGGATCGGCGGAGCTGCGGCCGATGCCGGCATCATGCTCGGCGGAATGTCCACCCATGGCGCCTTTTCCAGGGCATTGACCCAAGCGGGCGCGCGGGCCTTCGCCGTCGCGTTCGAGCGCGAAGCCGACTATGTCGGCGCTTATTATGCCGCCCGTGCCGGCTACGATCTAACCGGGTCGGAAGAAATCTGGCGCACATTCTCGCTGGAGGACCCCGACAGCATCCGCCTCACGACGGATCACCCGATTACGCCTGTGCGATTTGTCCAGATGCAGAAAGCCATCGATGAGATCGAAGACAAGAAACGCCACAATTTTCCGCTGGTTCCGGAGCGACGTTTCATCCGAAACGATGTTGATGGGACCCAAGCCGCAAACGAAATCCAGCCCTGAGCGGCAGGCAGACCGTCACTAAACGCACTTCTTCGCCTGGCAGAGCTTTTCCAGTTCGGGGAAAGGCTTGTAAGCAGCATTGCCGCATTGCTCTTTGCTCGCATCGATCAGCTGGTTGAGGTGGCCAGCGTAAAAGTAGCCAATACGATCCTTGCTTCCGGTGTAGTGCTTGTTGGCATTGCGCGCGTCCGAGCGCACGCAGACCACGTACCGCTCTTCCTTGCCGGCCTGCCGCAGTACCGGTTCGCTGATGAAGGCGCCGCGGACGTTGGTCGGATCCTCAAGCGTGTTGGTCATCGTGAGAAGAATTTCGTTTTTGTAGTCAGCCGGGAAGATATTGGGATTCTCCTCAGGCTGCTTGCTGCTGCTGCAGCCGATCAGGCCCACTGCAAGGGCCGAAAGCAGACAGGCGCTCGCCGCAATCTTCATCATCGAGCCGCCTAGTCGAGCTTGAGCTTGCGCCGTCGCTGGCCGAGCGTGCGAAGTCGCAAGGCGTTGAGTTTTATAAAACCTTCGGCATCGCGGTGATCATAGGCCACCGCGCCCTCCTCGAACGTCACCAGTTCCTGGTCATAGAGGGAATACTTGCTCTCCCGCCCGATGACGGCGACGTTGCCCTTGTAGAGCTTGAGCCTGACGCTTCCAGTCACCAGATCCTGGCTCTTGTCGATTGCGGCCTGCAGCATCTCCCGTTCGGGCGTGAACCAGAAGCCGTAATAGACGAGCTCTGCGTATTTCGGCATCAGCTCATCCTTGAGATGCGCCGCGCCACGGTCGAGCGTGATCGATTCAATGCCGCGATGCGCAGCCAGAAGTATCGTGCCGCCCGGCGTCTCGTACATGCCGCGGGACTTCATGCCTACGAAACGATTCTCGACGAGATCAAGCCGCCCGATGCCATTGGCTTTGCCGAGATCGTTAAGCTGTTTCAGCAGAACCGCAGGCGTGAGCTTTTTTCCGTCAATTGCAACCGGATTGCCTTTCTCGAAGTCGATCGTGATCGTGGTGGGCTTGTCGGGCGCTTTTTCAGGATCGACCGTGCGGGAGAAAACGTAGTCCGGTACTTCCTGCGCCGGGTCTTCCAGGACTTTTCCTTCCGATGAAGTGTGCAGCAAATTGGCGTCGACCGAGAACGGCGCCTCGCCACGCTTGTCCTTGGCGATTGGAATCTGGTGCTTTTCCGCAAATTCGATCAGCTTGGTGCGCGAGGTGAGATCCCACTCGCGCCACGGCGCTATCACCGTCACGTCGGGTTTGAGCGCATAGTAGGTCAGCTCGAAACGAACCTGATCGTTGCCCTTGCCGGTAGCCCCGTGTGCGACCGCATCGGCCCCTACCTTCTCGGCGATCTCGATCTGCTTTTTCGCGATTAACGGCCGCGCGATGGACGTGCCGAGCAAATATTGCCCCTCATACAGCGCATTTGCCCGGAACATCGGGAAGACGTAGTCGCGCACGAACTCTTCGCGCAGGTCTTCGACAAAGATGTTTTCCTTCTTGATGCCGAGCAGCAACGCCTTCTCGCGCGCGGGCGCGAGCTCCTCGCCTTGTCCCAGATCGGCAGTGAAGGTGACGACCTCGCAGCCGTAGGTGGTCTGCAGCCACTTCAAAATGATCGAAGTATCGAGTCCGCCGGAATAAGCGAGCACGACTTTCTTAACGGTCTTCTTGGTCTTGCCGTCGGACATTGGAAAAAACTGCCGCAGTGGAAAATTGCGGCGGACTATAGGGCCAAAGGCCAGCCTCGCAAAGCGCGTCCTCGTTAACGACTTCTATTTTGTCTTTCGACTTCCACCGAAAAGGCCGGCAATCAAATCGTAGCCCGGCATGGCTACGCGCTCGATCGCCCGTTCGACGTCCTCGTCCGAGAACCGGGTCCGATGCCAGCGATAGACGACTGCGTAAGTGATCCAAATGATCAAAAAGGTGAATATGCCGGCGAAGATGACATCCGACGGAAAATGCGCGCCGGCCATCACGCGGATAGTCCCCATTCCCACTCCGAGCGCGAGCGCCGCTGCATAGGCAAGCGCGCGCCAATGCGGTGGCGCCAGGGCGGCAGGCGCCATCGTCCACACCGCACCCGCCACGTCGCCGGAGACGAACGAGCAATTGGACGGACAATCGCCTCGCGGATCCCACCAAGCGACGAAGTTCTGGTTGCCGTCGAACTGTGTCACGTCGATGGGCCGCGGCCGGCCCCAATGATCCTTGAGAAGGACATTCACCAGCAAGCCGGGCGCAAGCGCCATTGTCGCGATCAGAAATACTGTTGCACGACCTGATATCAGCATTCTTCTAGGTGGCAGCAGCAGCTTGACAATGAGCGCACACACGGCGGGCGCCACCAAAATGGTGCCAATCCAGAGTCCGCTGTCGCGCGCCTTCATCAGCGGCGGAAAGAGGCGCAGCGCAAACGTGTTGCGGCTGCGGTCCTCGAACGCGTGGAAATATCGCGCAATTTCCAAATCGAGGCCGGGATAAAGCCCAAAGACCAAGCCGGCGACAACGGCAATTGCGAGCGCGATCAGCAATCCGGTGCGATTCATGCTGCTTCGTCTAGCCGACACTTCCGGAAATAGGAAGGCGGCAGGCCCAGCGACTGATATAACGCCGCCATGGCAAAGCCCTCACTCGATTTCTGGTTCGACTTCGCCTCGACATATTCCTATCCCGCAGCAATGCGCATCGCATCGCTCGCCGAGACGAACGGCATCAACGTGCGCTGGCGACCGTTCATGTTGGGGCCGATTTTCAAGGCTCAGGGCTGGGCAACCTCGCCATTCAATCTATACCCGGCCAAGGGCCGAAACATGTGGCGCGACCTGGAGCGTGTTTGCGCCGCGCTCGATCTTCCGTTCACGCGACCGGATCCGTTTCCGCAAAACTCCTTGCTGGCAGCGCGAGCCGCACTGGTCGCGCTTGCGGACGATTGGGGTGAAAGTTATTGCCGCGCCATCTATCGCGCGGAATTCGGCGAAGGCCGCAATATCGAAAAGCCGGAGGCGATCGGAGAAATTCTCAACAGCCTCGGCCAGAATGCCGACGCCGTGCTGGAGCGGGCCCAGTCG
>DASSSM010000201.1:0-9258 GCA_035708425.1 Pseudolabrys sp. | reverse complement strand
CGCCGGGCGCAGGAATACGAAGCCAAGATCAATTCCGGCGACATCGTCGCCATCGCCGAGGTCGTGCGCGACCTCTATCGGTCGGAGACCCAGCCCGAGCAGTCTTATTCGGAGCGGCAGCTTTACGAGGCCGCGCTCGACCGACTCTCGCGCGAGATCGCTGCCGTGCAGCGCGTGACCGAGACCGAGGCGATCAAAGAGATCGAGGCGGCGCTTGCCAAAGGTCCGCGCCGCGGTCCTAAGCCGGCCGAGGAGGGCACTCCGGAAGAGGGTGTCGAGGAAGAGGCAGCCTGACGTTCGCCGGGCAAAAGTTCGAAACGTGAAAGCCCGGCGTCAGCGCCGGGCTTTTTCGTTGAGCGGTTTCTCGTCATTCCGGGGCGCGAGCGGGAGTGAGCAACCCGGAATCCAGACCGAAGCTCGGCGCTTGCATTTGGACTCCGGGTTCGGCCCTTTGGGCCGTCCCGGAATAACTAGAAGATGGGCGGCTGCCAGTTGCCCGTACCGTTGCGGGGGCTAATATGCTCGGCAATCACCCCGGATATTTGATGGAGTAAGTGATGACCGCTATCCGCGGCTATGTCGCGCCGACCACTGAAGCCGATGCGCTCGGCGTGCATTCGCTCGACCAGTTTGTTCTCGCCGTTCCGGATGCGTCGGTCGCGCAGGATTTCTACGGCAATTTCGGTCTCGACGTGCGGCGCGATGGCAATGTGCTCGCCATCAAGACCTTCGGTCACGATCACCGCTGGGGCTCTGTGGTCGAAGGCGTCAAGACCAAGGCGCTGCATCATTTGTCGTTCGGCTGCTACGCCGATGATCTGCCGCGCCTGAAGGCGCGCATTGAGGACCAGGGCGTTAAGCTGATCGATCCGCCGCCCGGATTCGAGAGCAACGGCTTCTGGTTCCGCAACCACGAGGGTGTGCTGATCGAGGTCAAGGTCGGGCCGAAAGTGTCGCCGGACAGGAAGGCCGAAAGCCAGTGGGTGTCAGTTCCCGCCGGCAAGCCCGGCGCCGGCACCCGTGCGGCGGCTCCACCAGTTCGTCCGCGCCGGCTTTCGCACGTCCTCATGTTCACGCGCGATGTCTCCGAGTCGATCAAGTTCTATGAGCGCACGCTGGGCTTACGCCTGTCGGACCGCGCCTCCGATCTCGTCGCCTTCATGCACGGCATCCACGGCAGCGACCATCATCTGCTCGCGCTGGTGAAGTCGAGCGCGCCCGGCTTCCACCATTGCAGCTGGGACGTCGCCAGTCTCAACGACATCGGCCTCGGCGCCATGCGCATGCACGACAAAGGCTGGACCAAGGGCTGGGGGCTCGGCCGCCATGTGTTGGGCTCGAACTATTTCCACTACGTGCGTGATCCGTGGGGCAGCTTCTCGGAATATTCCTGCGACATCGACTACATCCCGAAGGACGAGCGCTGGCCGGCCGCCGATCACAAGCCGGAGGATTCATTCTACCTCTGGGGTCCCGACGTTCCGCGCGAGTTCACGATCAACTACGAAGGCGGCGAGAGCTGATTTCGGCCGCTGCGTTCACTCGACCGCCAGCTTCACCTTTTCGCCCGGCTTTAGGCGGTCGTGTGCGCCCAATCCATTGAGCACGCGGAAACGCTCGAGCGAATGATCCGGCGTGCCCATGCGGCGCGCAAGTTTCTCGATGGTGTCGTCGGGCGCAACGGTGACGATCTTCAGGTGCAGCGGCTTCACCTGCTCGGTCTCTTTCAGAGTCATGCGGCGGAAGGTCATCACCGACTCGCGGAACGCGCGGTCGGCCTGCTCGGTTCTGTTTTTCGCCGCGAAGATGAAACGATAGACGTCGCTGCCGAAGCGCACGGCGAAAAGGCGGAACGCCCAGCCGGTGCCGCTCGCGGCTGCGGTCGCCGCCGGGAAACCATTGACGGTGAACTCCTCAACGCTGCCCGGGTCGACGTTTTCCATCCAGCCGGACTTGAGATAGTCGGGCAGCGACTGCTCCGCTGGCACGCTCACCACATCCAGCCGCAAAGCTTCATCGCCCCGGTCCTTGAGGCCGAGCACCGCCTGTGCGGTGTTGTCGAGCGTGAAGCCAGGTGGTGCCATGAAGCTGAAGCCGAGCTTGGGATGCAGGAAGTGCCGGCCGCGCGCGAACCCTTCGCTCGGGTCCTCGCCATAGACCAGGCCGTCGAGGGCCGCGAGATAATCGGTGTGGTCGCGCTCACCACGGCCGGGGCCGCTAAACTGGCGTGCGTTGGCGAGCGCGTTCTTCACGCGCTCGGGCGTCGCCGGATGACTCGAGAGGAAATCGATGCCGCGCGGCCCGGCGCCGTCGCTTGCCTTGAGATCCGCATTGCGCTGCATGTCGGACAGGAACCGCGACGCGCCGTAGGGATCAAAACCGGCGCGCGCCGAGATTCCGACGCCGATGCCGTCGGCCTCAAACTCCTGCGCCCGCGAGAAGGCAGCGAGCGTCAGCTTCGACTTGGCGAGCGCCAGCGCGCCCACCTGCGGATCGCTGAGCACGTCGCTTACCACGTGGCCGATGATCGCGACCTGCCGCGCCTGTTCCTCGCGGATGGCTGCGTGGCGCGCGATCACATGCCCCATCTCATGTGCGAGCACGGACGCGAGCTCCGCCTTGTCGTTGGCGAGGGCTATCAGGCCGCGCGTGATGTAGAGGCGGCCATCCGGCAGCGCGAAAGCGTTGATTGCCGGCGAATTAAGGATCGTTACCTTGAATTTGAGGTCAGGCCGCTCGGACGCTGCGACCAGGCGGTCGACCGTTTTCTCGATCATCGCCTGCAGGCGCGCGTTGTCATAGGTGCCGCCGTAAGAGGCCAGAATGCGCGCGTTCTCGCGCTGCGCCGCCGGCTCGCGCGGGGTCGGCGCGGTGGCCTTCGGCAACGGCAGCGAAACGAAACGGTCGCCGGGCAAGCTGGTGCAGCCGGCGAGCAGGACGGCGAGCGCGGCCGCGATGCCGAGCGTACGCTTGATCTTGATTGTCGACGGTCCCCCCATGACCCACCGACGCTACGTTACCTGACGACCTCGATCTGCTCAGGAACCGACGCTTCCATCATCGGACCACGGCGCTGCTCCACCCAGCCTCGCACCCTGATCCTGCGGCCTTCAAGTTCCTTCGGGTCGATGTTCGACGCCGCGAAATCTCGCCGATGACGCTTGAGGATGGTGACCGCGAAGTCCTGAGCCCACCGCCGTCCGAAATTAACATATATTGTGGCGCCGCTCTCCCGCACCGACAAGACCTTGCCCTCGACAAGGGCGAACTGACCCCGAACAGCCGTAATACGGCTGACATCGTGTGACGGCAAAGGGGCGAAATTGGGGTCGGCCCAGAGGCCGCGCACGGCAGCGCGTGCCGCGCGTTCCGCCTTCAGCAACAGTTCCGCACAGGGGCGGTCGCCGACGCGGGCCGAAACACGCGCCTGGCCTTGCGCGAGCATCACTTGCTGCAGCGACTCGTGCGCGTCATCCGTATAGGCGATGGCGACCACGCGACCGTAGCGGTCCTGTTCAGGCCCAAGCTTTTCCAGCCGCAACACCTTGCCGGCGGCGAGCATGTTCAGCGCGGCGCGGCTCGCATCATCTGCCTCGATCGCCGCCAGTCTCAGTTCGCGTCCGTCAGTGAGCAGCAGCGTGCGCCCGTCGCGCACGCTGGCGACGGTCGCCGTGCCGAGACCGGGAAGCTTGCAAGCTTCCTGCGCCGTCGCGCCGGACACGGTCGCCATTGCAGCGGTTGCGAGCACAAGGCGGGACACTACGGACATGAAAACCACGCGGGACCGCCGGAATAGGCGCCTCGACAGAATGGGCGGCGCCATGAGAGGCTCATGAAAAGCTAGAATGTTTAAGGCGGCCATAACATCCTGCCGCCGGGGGAGGACCATCGATGACACCGCGCCACGCCCTGCCCAACCGCCGTTCCGTGCTCGCCTCCATCGCCGCAGCCGGCGCCTTTGTCGCCACCGGCGCCCGCGCGCAATCCAATTGGCCCGATCACCCCGTGCGCATCATCGTGCCCTACCCGGCCGGCGGCTCGACCGACGTGCTCTCGCGCATTTTGGCGGAGCGCATGAAGGAGATGTTCGGTCAGCCTTTCGTGATCGAGAACCGGCCCGGCGCCGGCGGCAATATCGGCATCGCCGCTGTCACCGGCAGCCCGCCCGACGGCTACACAATTGGTGCCGCCACCATCGGTCACTTCGCGATCAACCAGTATCTCTACAGCAAGATGCCCTATGACGCCGAACGCGACATGATCCCTGCGTCGCTGACCTGGGAATTGCCCAACGTCTTCGTGGTTGCGAGCGATCATTGCCCGGCAAAAACGGTGTCCGATTTCATCTCCTGGGCCAAGCAGAAGGGCCGCGTCAGCTACGGCAGCCCGGGCGTCGGCACGTCGCCGCATCTGTCCGGCGTGATGTTCGTTAAACGCACGGGGCTTGACGCCGTGCATGTGCCCTTCCGTGGTGCTGCGCAGACCATCCCGGCGATGCTCGCCGGCGACGTCAACTTCGCCATCGACAATCTCACCTCTTATCTTCCCGCAATCAGCTCGGGGAAGATGCGGGCACTCGCCGTTACCGCGGCGCAGCGCTGGCCGACGATGGCGGATGTGCCGACCATGGAGGAGGCCGGCATGAAGGATTTCGTCGTGACGTCCTGGGCGGCCTTCGTGTTTCCGGCCGGCACGCCGCGCCCGATCATCGACAAGGTCGCGGGCGCGATGAAACAGATCGCCACCGACGCCGAGGTTCAGAAACGGTTCCAGGTGGGCGGTGCGCGCCTGCTGTCCAGCACGCCCGAAGAGGCTTTGGCTTATGCGGCCAAGGAGCGGGCGATGTGGAAGGACGTCGTTGCCGCCTCGGGAGCGAAAATCGACTGACCCGCGGTCAGCGGCGTAGCTTCAAGCCTTCGCCGTCGCCTGTCAGCGTATTCATGAACACGACCAGGTCGTGCCGCTCGCCATCGCTGAGCTGGATCGGGACAAGCAGCGGGGAACGGCTGGGACGATCGATGCCGCCTTTCTCATAGTGGCGCATAACGTCATCGAGCGTCGCGAGCGATCCGTTGTGCATATACGGCGCGCGCAGCGCCACCGAGCGCAGCGTCGGGGTCTTGAAGGCGAAGTTCAGCGTCTCGTCCTTGACCGCCTTGCCGCGGCCCTGATCGGTCGTCGTGGTGCCGATGTCGTGAAACTGGTCGTCGGTGAACCGCCAACCGTTGTGGCAGGCAACGCAGGCGGCCTTGCCGTTGAACAGCGCAAAGCCGCGCTTGGCGGCCGCGCTGATCGCCGTCTCGTCACCGGCGATCCAGCGGTCGAACGGCGTTATCGCAGGCTCCAGCGCGCGTTCGAACGCTGCCAGCGCCGTCGCGATCGCATCGACATCAATGGGCCGGCCGGGCAGGGCGGCGTTGAACTTTGCGGCGTAGTCGGAATGCGATTTCACGCGCTCCTCGATGATCTCGACCTTCACCGGCGTGCTGGTTTCACGCATCGACATCGACCCGGTGGCAATCGAAGATTTCGCCTGCACCTCGAGGGTCGCGCTGCGCCCGTCCCAGCCAACCAGCGCCTTGCCGGCGTAGCCGAGTCCGATCAGCGGCTGCGACTTGCGCGACGTTGGCTTGCCTGAATCGTTGATCGGATGCGCATCGGTCACCACATACCCGAGTTCGGGAAAATGGCAGCTCGCGCAGGCCGTCTTGCCTGACGCAGAGATGCAGGTATCGAAGAAGAGATCGCGGCCGAGATCGACCAGCGCCTTGTTCTCGACCGGAAGCCTGGCGGGTCGGCGGTAATCGGCTTTGATGGCCTTGAGGTCCTGCGCCGGCGCCGGTTGTGACTGTGTCAGGGCAAGCGCACCTGCGGCTGCAAGCAGGATTCCCGCCGCAACGATGAATGCGATGCCTTTTTGATGATGTGGTCTGATCATTGATGCCGAGCTCCGCCCCGCCGCGGCCTCTAGTCGGTCCGGCCAATCAAATCTTGGGCGTAAGCGTCATTCGTTGGGACTCAGGCGACAAAACGCTGGTAGGCTTGCCGCAATCCAAAATTGTTTATAGTTCAAACGGATGGTCCCGTAGCTCAGCAGGATAGAGCAGCGGTTTCCTAAACCGAAGGTCGGAGGTTCGACTCCTCTCGGGACCGCCAAAAATCAATTGTAATTTTGATTTTGCTGCATTTTTCGTTGAGATTGTCCCACCGTTAAAAGTGGACTCGCACCCCCATGTGCTGGCAACGGCTAGGCGGTGCCTGCGGTATTTTTATAATGTCTGCTTTGCTCCAAACGCGGACATTTGCAGTGCAAAAAACCATGTCTGCTTTACCCTCAAAAGCGGACATGTGCAGTGCAACGGTCCATGTCCGCTTTGGGCCAGAAGCGGACATCGCGGTCTATTCGATCACTTGGTCGGCGCGGCCGAGAAGTGATGGCGGCACGCTGAGGCCGAGCGCCTTGGCGGTTTTCAGATTGATGACTAGCTCGAATTTTGTCGGCTGAACTATCGGCAGGTCGACGGGCTTGGCGCCTTTCAAGATCTTGTCCACATAGATAGCAGCGTGGCGGTACATGTCGGCTTCCGCGAATGAATAAGTCATTAGTCCGCCTGCCTCGGCGAACGCACGAATGATCCCAACGCTCGGCATTCGGTACCTCAGCGCCAGCTCAGCTACGCGTTTGGCCGGTAGACTCGCTTGAACGATGATAGCATCGGTCCGCTTTTGCTCCATTACCGGAAAAGCCGCCTCGAGCTCCTCAGCGCTACGAATCATTGCTGCATCGATTGTGACTCCGGTGGCTTGGCCACCAAGGCGGATTTGCTCGAGAAACGGCCGCGAGAACGGATCGGGGGCGTTGGCCAGCGCCGCCACGCGTCGAGCCGACGGCAACAACTCTTGGATCAGCTCTACACTTTTGCTGGCCAGCTCCGCGGCCACACCCGACATACCAGTGACATTTCCGCCGGGCCGGTCGAGGCTCTCGACAAGCCCGTTTTCAACTGGATTTCCCGCCAGCGCTATGACGATTGGAATTTCGCGCGTCGCTTGCTTCGCAGCGAGTGCAGGCGGTGTGAACCAGGTTACGATGATATCGACTTTGAGCCGCACCAGCTCTGCCGCCAATTCGGGAAGGCGATTTATCTTTCCTTCGTCTGATCGGAACTCATATCGAATGTTTTGCCCCTCGATGTAACCTAGCTCACGCATCACCTGTCGAAACAGCCGCCAGAACTGTTCAGAACCAGGAGACCCAACCACCAGAACGCCGACGGTTGGTACTTTCGGCTGCTGTGCACGTGCCGCAAGCGGCCATCCCACTGCCGCACTGCCGATGAGCGTGATGAATTCTCGCCGCTTAATTGCCGCCCCCGAGGCTCAGGACAGGCACCGTCGGCTCAAACTAGCATACTGAACGAGCGTTATCGAATGTCCGCTTTTGGCTAATAGCGGACATTGCGCCTTATTCGATGACCTCGTCAGCGCGCGCGAGAACCGATGGCGTAATCGTAAGGCCCAGCGCCTCGGCGGCCTTGAGATTGATGACGAGCTCGAATTTTGTAGGCTGCAAGACCGGGAGGTCGGCCAACTTCGCGCCCTTGAGAATTTTACCAACATAGATGCCGGCTTGATAAAATCCAGCCACAAAGTCGGTTGAGTAACTGATAAGGCCGCCATTTTCGACTACAAAACTGCGGACACCGTATATGGCGGGCAGCCTGTAACGGGCCGCCAATGCCACCAGCCGCGCCCGCTGCGTGGAGAAAAATGCATCCTGCGCAACTTGAAGCGCTCCCGTCCCGAGTTGGGCCAGGCTCTCGATTGCTGCGTCGATTTCAGATGGCGTACTCGCGCGGACAAATCTTATCTGCCGATTGACGACACCCGCGGCCGCTTCGAGCTCGCGAAGCTGATTCTCGATATCGACGTATGTCGGGTTCACCAGGATCCCAATCGATGCCCCTGCGGGCACAATTTCGTGCAAGAGTCCTAGCCTCTTGGCCTCCAGGGTGACTCCAAGGAGGCTGACGCCGGTAACGTTGCCGTCAGGCCGGCCTAGGCTTGTGATAATGCCATCCTTGAAAGGGTCGCTGCCGCTTATAAAGACGATCGGTATCGTGGTGGTCGCGGCCTTTGCCGCTCTTGCCGGATCGCCGCCGCCGCCGGCAAGGATCACATCGACCTTGCGGTCAACCAGGTCCGCGGCCAAAGCGGCGAGACGGTTATACTGACCTTCCGCCCAACGGTATTCGATCGTTGTATTCCGGCCATCGACAAAACCTACCTCTTTGAGACCGCCGTGGAAACCTTGCAGGGTCCACGCGAACCGCTGGAGAGAAAGCCAATTACGGGGGTGGCAGATTGCTGCGCGCGTGCCGCAAGCGGCAATGCTATCGCCGCGCCGCCGATAAGCGTAATGAACTCGCGTCGCCTCATTCGTCACCCCCGAGGCTCAAGGCGGGGCGCATCGTAGCGGCTCAAACCAGCACCGGGAAAGGCCCTAACTCGTGTCCGCTTTGGGTCAAAAGCAGACATATGCAGTGCAAAACGGCACGTCCGCTTTACCCCCAATAGCGACCGCAAAAGCAGACATGCCGCAAATGGTTGTGTCCGCTTCAACCCCGAAAGCGGACATTTCAGTGGGACACTCGCGGCAAAAAGCCTAATGATCGCATGGGATGATTCAGTGTCCCACTTTATCGCAGGCGTTTGATTGTATTGAATTGGCGTAGTCCTCTCGGGACCGCCAAAACTTCTTTGAATTTCCGGCGCTTTTTGTCCTAATTGTCAAACCGGGACTGCAATGTCAGCTTTCGGGAGTAAAGCAGACACGACCTTTTGCGGTCGCTCTTGAGAGTAATGCGGACATGGGTTGATGCATCGCAATGTGACCTAAAGCGGACATGTTGGACGATGAACTGGGGACCCTAGAATCCGAGGTCGCTCAACGACGGATGAGATTCCGGCCGACGGCCAAGCGGCCAGTGATATTTTCGTTCGCTTTCGCTGATGGGGAGATCATTGATGCTTGCAACGCGAAGCCGCATCAGGCCGTGCTCGTCGAACTTCCAGTTCTCGTTGCCGTAACTGCGAAACCAGTTGCCGCTGTCATCGTGCCATTCATAAGCGAAGCGTACAGCTATGCGATTCTCGAGAAAGGTCCACACCTCTTTGATGAGGCGATAGTCCAGCTCGCGAGTCCACTTCCGTGTCAGGAATGCTTCTATCGCCTGACGACCTTGCAGAAATTCCGTC
>DASSSM010000200.1:0-9346 GCA_035708425.1 Pseudolabrys sp. | reverse complement strand
TCGTCGAGGATCTTGCGTAGCTGCTTGAGGTGCGCCGGGCGCAGCAGGTGGTTGATGTCGGTGAACGCGGCCTCTGAGAGCGCGCGCAGCGCCTCACGCTCGATTATGAGCATATCCTTGCCCATCACCTTCTCGACCTTGACCCCGCCGATATCGAGCTTGCGATACGGCGTCTTGTCGGGGCCGAGCGGAAACAGCGGCGTGTGGTGATAGGGGGGCGTGGTGTGAGGCGTATGAGGCGCGTTCATGGAAATTCCCTTTAGGGTCGTCCGCCGGCAAGCTTGATTTGAATGTCATGCCATAGCGTTTTTGGAAGCCTATCAGCAAGATCGGGCACATGCGCCCCACACGCCCTGTGTCCAGGAGGCCTTTATGACCACAATGACCGTCCAACTCCGCAGTATTCCCGACACCGAAGCGGCTCTCGGCTGGGCCGAAGGGCACACGATCGTCGTCGACCGGCTGGATGGCAAAGCGGGCGGTATGGGACTCGGATTCAATGGTGGTCAGCTGCTTGGCCTCGCTATCGGGGGCTGCTTCTGCAACGACTTGCAATATGTCGCCCACGACATGGGTATTCACCTAGCGTCGATTCAGGTCGATGTATCCATTACCTTCGAAGCAACGCCGATGCTTGTAAAAGAAGCCACAATGCAGGTCGCGGCAACACCTGTTGACGAGAATGTGGATATAGGTGCCGTGATCGCGCGTGCGAAGGAGATCTCGTCCGTCAGCAATTCGCTCAGGCGCGGCATTCCGGTGCAGATAATCTCGCAGTAATCGGCCTGAAGAGCGACAACGCTTCCACTAAATTTTTCGCACCTCTCCCTTTTCACCTAATCCGCATTCTAGCGTCGCGCGGTCCCATTTCGCCAGATCGGCCGCAGCGGAATAGGTGCTCTGCAGGAAATACATCAGCGCCGCGTCGGGATCGACTGCGCTCCGCATTGCAGCGTAAGGGAACAGGAATTCACCTAATTCCTTCGACCACAGCGCGGCCGCAGGCTTCACCTTGGCTGCCGCAAAGCCCTCTGGCGTGGGATAGGCATAGGAGTAAAACGCGGCATCTTCGACCGGCCCGCCGCCTCCACCTGGCCAGAAGCCGGCGCTCGATACCTCGTGCGAATAGGCCTCCTGCGCGATCGAATCCGGGAGGTGCGGTACGCCGCCCGGATGGCGCGGCGCCGGCCGCCCCGAAAAGCGCGTCACCGCCAGATCGAAACTGCCCCAGAAGAAATGCACCGGGCTCGCCTTGCCGAGAAAGCCGGTTCGAAAATGGCTCATGACCTCGTGTGCGGACGTCAAAACCCGAAAGAAGCGACGCGCGTATTCGGGATCATAGGACTTGTGAACGTCGTCCTCAGCGAACGAAATGGCGCCCGGAATTTCGCAGGGCATCGGATTGATCTTGAAGAAGAGTCCCAGTTCGCTGAGCGCAATCCCCATCTTGCCGTAGAACGCCCCAACCGACATCGGCCGCATCGCGATTTTGCGGAAATCGCCGTTACTCAGACGCAGCCACACCACATGCTCGATGAAGTCGAACTCGATTTCCAGGCTTCCACCATCGCAAGGCATCGGTGAGGTGGTTAGCCCTCGCGCCGTGAGGTACAGCGCGACATGCCACGAATGATTGAGCCACGGCGTCAGCGCTAGCCGGATCTTGCCGACCACCTGTGTCCAAAGATGCAGCGTGTCGCGCGTGTCCCACCAGGCCGCCAATGGCAGCTCAGGCCAGCGATTCGCCAATGATGACGCCATACCTCGTTCTCACTGAGTGCTACCTGCCACCCTGTCCAATTGGCTCGGCATCGCGGTTTATCGCCCCTTATAACGCGGGCTTCTGACCTGCCGCATAACCGCCGTGGCTCGGTTCCCGTATTGGAACCACATCCAATTACCTCTGCCATCCGGTCCGCCCGGTGGCGCCGGCCCGAAATTTACGGCCAATGATATTGACCTTCACAACCCACTGGGTTCGAAAAGGAGCATGCAGAATCAACATGCGGGTGCAGGGTAAATCCCATGCGAGATGCGATCTTCATGTTGGCCCCGGTGGCGCTCATTATTTATTTTGTGGCCTATCCGGATCAGTTCAGCGCTTTCCTCAATTGGGCCGGGCAGTTCCTCCACTAGTCGCATTCACCCCGCGGACATGACGCGCCGGTTACGTCGTGACAGCCTATTGCGTTATTCGGTTGCCCCAAGGAAAAACAAGCCGGCCTGATTGACGCGCGGCGTTTCATCTGCCATCCGCATCGCTCCGCTCGTCACCGTTCAATCTGAAATGCCCCGAAGATCATTCCGCGTCGGCCGCTCATTTACTGGGCTCGGTCTTTTTGCCATCAGGCCGATCAAGAAGCGTGAAAAAATCGCCGAATACAAAGGACCGCGGGTTACGGCCGAGAAAGCGCTCCGGCTTGAGAACCGGGGCAACCGGTATCTTTATGAAATCAATCCGCGTGTCACAATTGACGGCGCCCCGCGCAGCAATATCGCGCGCTATGCCAACCATTCATGCAATCCCAATGCAGAGACCTATACCTATGGCGGCCGCGTCTTCATTCGCGCATTGCGCCGCATAAAGCCTGACGAGGAAATCACCTACGACTACGGGAATGACTATCTCAAGTACGTGATCGGGCGTTCACGCTGCCAATGCAAACGCTGCCGGAGGCGGCGTGCCCGAAAGCAGAGAGAGGCGCGTGCCACGAAGAAACGCCGCGCCGCACGGCTCGCGCGGATGCGGCGCAGAAAGCGCTGAATTCGGCGCAATCTCTTTCCGACCGCCCCGGTTGCGCAGCCCCGCCATTCGCTTTTGGCCCTGCCCACCAACTCAAGGCCATGCTAGGCATTCGCCGAAACTCGCCGGGGCCCTTCCCTTGACCGCCGATCGCCTCGACCGCGCCGCTAGCCGCGCCGATCGTATCCCGCTGGGCATTTTGTTCATGCTCGGTGCGACTGTCATGTTTGCGATCTCAAGCGCTCTCTCAAAATGGCAGGTCGTCGAGTATTCGTTCATCGAGGTTTTGTTTTTCCGCGCCATCGCCTCACTGGCGACGTGCGCTGTACTGATCCTGCCCCGGACGGGGCTCAAAGTGCTCCGCACGAACCGCCTGCGCGATCATCTCGGCCGCAGCGCGACACAGGCGACGGCACAGAGCCTGATCATCATCGCTTTCGGATTGATGCCATTGGCAGGCGCCGTCGCCATTAATTTCTCCTCGCCCCTGTTTGCAACCTTGTTCGCCGCAATCTGGCTCAGGGAAAAAGTTGGCCTTGCCCGCATTACGGCGTTGGGAGCCGGTTTTCTCGGCGTCGTGCTCGTTGCGGCTCCCGGCGCGGATAGTTTCCGCCTCGGCGCCATGTTCGCGATCGCCAATGCTGTATTGTTCGGCAGCGTGACCGCGGCCGTGCGAGGCATGACGACCACCGAGTCGGCAGAAACGCTCACCATGTACCAGATGATCTTCCTCGCCCTGTTTTTCACGCTGGCACTGCCGTTTGCCTTTGCCTGGCCGAGTCCACTCGACGCGGCAGTCCTGACCGCCAACGGCGTGATCAACGCCGTCGGTCAGTACTGGTGGACACGCGCGCTTTCGCTCGCCCCGCCCTCTGCAGTGGGCCCATTCTATTATTTCATGCTGGTGTGGTCGGCGGCCCTCGGCTTCTTCTTTTGGGGAGACGTACCGACACTCGCATTACTTGGCGGCTCGGCGATCGTGGTGGGATCTGGCCTATTCCTGCTCTGGCACGAGACCAGTAAAAAGCCCCTGCCCGTCGACGAGTCTTTGTAGTTCGCAAGTCCCAGGAGAACGCCCATGAGCCTGAATATCCGCCGCGTCGTCACCGGTCACGATGGCCAGGGCCGCGCAAAAGTGCTGATCGACGAGCCGGTCAAGAACGTCACATCGCAACGTCCGGGCGCTCTTTACAGTGTGATCTGGTCCAGTGAGGGCTTCCCGGTCAATAACGACGGCGATGCAGATCCGTCCGGCAAGAAGATCGGAACAACGGTCCCGAACGGAACGGTGTTTCGTATCGTTAGTTTCGGCCCGGGCGTGGCGCCGCGAAACCATCGTACAGATTCTATCGACTATGCTGTCGTCATGTCCGGCGAGATCGACATGGACCTCGACGGCACGACCGTCCACCTCAAGAACGGCGATGTGCTTGTGCAACGCGGAACGGTCCACAACTGGATCAACAAGGGTACCGAGCCTTGCGTGATTGCATTCACGCTTGTATCGGCCAAGTCGGTGAGCGCCGGTGGCAAGACGCTCACGGCACAGGGATAAAAGGCGATTAGCGGTCCAGCTCCGGATAGTGCCGGAAAATTCCCATCTCGTTGAATGCGATCCGTCGCGGTGATGAGAGGTACGCCTTGATGCCCGGCCGTGCCGCAACCTTGTCCCGGACGGAAACAAGGCCCGGTACCCGTCGTTCGATGATTCTTGCCGAGTTTGGGAAGGCGTAGCGCAGCCCCTCCATCAACTGAAACATCGACAAGTCCACATAGGTTGCTTTGCGGCCGAGCAGGTAAGGCCCGCCGCTCTTTTTCAGCACGGATTCGAAGTAGCCGAGATATCTCGGCACGCGCTCATCGAGAAAATTTCCCGTATAGCGTTTCGCTTCCGGCTTCTGGTCCTCGTAGTAAAGCTCCGAACCGACTGGATGGTGCGTGTCGTGGATTTCTTTCACGAAATCCGTGACGGTCAATTGCAGTTGGTGCAGCCATAGCCGGCCTGCTTCATCGCGCGGGCTCAGTTTCAGGCGCGGTCCGAGATAAAAAAGGATATTGGCTACCTGCGCGATGACAAGCCTGCCTGCTTTCAAAAACGGCGGCGCGAACGGCGGATGTTTGTCACGCCCGCCCTTCATAATCGCAAACATTCGATCCATACCGCCCGCTTTACGGGCGACATCATCATAGGCGGCGCCCGCATCTTCGAGCGCAAGCCGTACGAACTCGCCGCGGCCCTGGATTTCCGGCCAATAGAACAGTTGATAACGCATGAATGCACCGTTTGATGTGTCTTGCCTACCTTCTGCCGAAGGCAGCGCGTTCACGGCCATTCAAGCAAGACGACCGTGGCCGGGACAAGCCCGGCCACGGTCGCTGTGGTTCCAGCGATCAGCTTTAGCCCGCGTGAACGAGCCGCATGCCTTTCTCGCCGCCGACAACGCGATTGCGGCCGGCTGCCTTTGCTTCATAGAGCCGCCTATCGGCAACGTCGAAGAGCGCTTCGTAGTTTCGGCCGTCGCGCGGACAATGGGCGATACCGATACTGACCGTGAGCCGGCCTTCGGACCCGCTCCCGCCTCCTGCGACGCGCCGCCGAATGCGCTCGGCCAGAGCCCAGGCATCGTCGATATTGAGACCATCGGCGATAACGACGAATTCCTCGCCGCCGAAGCGGTAGGTGAAATCAGACATGCGAACCGTTGCGATCACGTCCAGCACAATACGCTTCAGGATTCCGTCACCAGCAGCGTGACCGAACCGATCATTGAAGTCCTTGAAGTGATCGATATCGACGAGCAGCAACGCGAGGTGCCGGCCTGCGGCGGCAGCATGCTCGACGGCACGGCGTCCGTGCACTTCGAGAGACTGGCGGTCGAGCGCGCCAGTCAGGGCGTCACAACCGGTGCGCGCCAACAGGTTTTCGTAGCGCTCGCGGTAAGTGAGTGTATCGAAGACGTCCCAAATGCGCGGGGCATCAGTGGGCCGCCTGAGCGGCCTCTCGATGTAGCTCAGGTAAACTCCGGCAAGGACGGTATAGAGCGCGACAGCCGCCATTTTGGCGAACCAGCCGCCGATCAGCACGTCGAGACCGGCCCCGGTGAGCATGTGCAGACCGGCGAAGAATGCAGCCTGATCGAATGTCAGGACCAAGGCTCCGCACAAAGCCAAGCGCGGGAATATCCGGTCGCCAAACCAGGACCGCGAACGCTCGTAGAGCAGGATGATGAGGATGCAATCGAAGAACAGGATTGCTGTTCCCCACACCATCAGCGCGCCCATTTCGTTGAGGAAGGCAAAATCAGCGGCGCGGCCCGGCGCGAGCGAAACAAATGTGTGGTGGCGCATCACGAAGGCAAGCGCGAACAGCAGGACGTTGCCGAACAGAAGGCCGTAGATCGGTTGCCGCACGACAACCGCATCCTCGCGGATATAGAGGAGCAGCAGCAGCATCAACTTGCCGGTGAAGAGCACCGTCGAGCCCGGCGAGCTGACAATGTCAAACGGCAGGGAGATGTAAAGAATGCTGGCCAGATAGGTCTCGAGGAAATGCATCACTCCGAGCGCGCAAAAAAATGCACCCAAGCCGATGCGGGTGCGGGCGCGCAGCAAAGCCGAGAGTGCCAGAAAATAGAGAAGGGCCTCTCCGATAAGGAGCAATACGTTTTCGAGCTGCGGCATCGTCTCCTATCGCTTCACGCCGCAAGATCCAGCGTGAAGGCCCCCCACTTCGCGTCCCCACGAAATTGCGCGTAAAACCAAGACCGTCAGAATCGTCCTAACCCGATACCACGACCACTTTCTGCAAAAAAGCAGAAACGCCAGCGGCGTGGGATATTTTCACACGTCCGCCGGCGTCGATAATCTTGGGACGTCTGCTAGTTCACCGCAAAGCAGTACATCAGACCATCCCCGCCGGTGCTGCGGAGGTCGGCCTGGGAGCAGCCGCCATCCTGTCCGCGCGACGGGTGCGAGGAGTTCCACGATTTCTGCGGAGGATCCTCGTTCAACCCGGTGCGATCCGCGTGGCCAAGCATCGCAGCCCCCTGTGTGCTGCTCGTCCAATTCCTGCAAGTGCGGTCCTGACCGTCGGGGAAAGCGGTGCCATCCGCCTGCGAACCAGTGAGTATGTCGTGCCGGTTCGGCGTGTCACCGCGCCCGTTGGTCACGTCACCTTTTTCGCTGAGTGCCGTCTGCTTGGTCAGATTATTGGTTCCATGCAGTTCGGCGACGTCCTTGGCGATGGTCACGCCTTTGGCGTTCACCCACGGCCCTTTGCCAATGCGGTCGCGGGCATTCACGGCCCCGGCGCCCTGCGTCGACAGATAGGCGTGCCAGGTTTTCGCGCCCGCTCCGACAGAACTCGCAAGCTGCTGGCAATGACGGTCCGCGCCGGCAAGTCCACCAAGGTCCGCGCCCCTGCCTGGCCCAGCGCTTGTGACGAAGAACGACATATTCGTCTGTTGAGCGTAGGCGGGAACTCCGCAAAACAGCATCACGCACGCCGCCAGCGGTGCGCCAATTCGAACAACGGCCATGACATACCTCCCGATGTCGGCGGAGACCCGACGCTCCGCCATCGGGACGCAAACACCACGCGTGATAACGCATTCCTGCGATCACGCGTCCTTGATGACGCGCCTCGGTTCAGGACTTTCCCGAGTACTGCGCGTCCGTCACCGCCTCGAGCCAAGTGACGTGCTCGCCCCCCTGGGCTTCTTGCATGGCAATATGTTCGAGCGCGTGCTCCGCGGTCGCTCCGTGCCAGTGTTTTTCACCAGGCGGAATCCAGACCGTGTCGCCGGCGTGGATTTCGCGTACCGGCCCGCCCCAGGTCTGCACACGACCGATACCCGATGTGACAAAAAGCGTTTGTCCGAGCGGATGAGTGTGCCAGGCCGTACGGGCGCCCGGCTCGAAGCGAACCCAAGCGGATCGGATTCGCGCCGGATCGGGCGCCTGGATGATGGGATCCTGCCAGACCGTTCCAGTGAAACTTGGCGGTCCCATTCGGCGAGAAGGCCGCGATCCACAAGCGATAATATCCATGCTGATTTCTCCCCTGTCGGGAACAGTGTCCTGCGTCCGACCATTCGAATGCAATACTTTAAAAGTGACACTTTAAATGTGCCGAATGCAAAAAGCCCGGCGTTGCCGCCGGGCTTCGTTTTCAATGTCAAATGCCGCTAAGCTTAGACCGGCTGCAAATTGCCGGCGGCCTGCTTGCCGCGCTCGGTGACGATTTCGAAGCTGATCTTCTGACCTTCGACCAGCGAGCGCATTCCGGCGCGCTCTACTGCCGTGATATGCACAAACACATCCTTCGAGCCATCATCCGGCTGAATAAAGCCGAAGCCTTTTTGGGTATTGAAAAACTTCACAGTTCCGACAGGCATCAAGAGTTTCCTTTCACGCTTCCTGTTGAACGCCCGCGCGTCATCGCGTTGGCGGTCACAAGCCAAGTTTTTGGGAGTTCACTTGAGGCGCAGCCCAAAACCGGGAGCGTGGCAGCAAGTTAGGCCGAAAACCAGGTTGCGGGCGGCGACATAGACGTATTTCAGTGCAACGTCAATGGTTCAGGGTGCAATCCGCGGTATCGGATAACGTTTTATGAATTTGTAAAGGCTAGTTGTTACAGTTTCACCGCACGACGAGGGCGACAATTAACAGAAACTGAATGTCCTAAAGCCAGCCGTTGAAATGAAATATGACGTCCGCGAGGTGAGATGCGAGGGGACAAACGAAAGGCGAGACGACATCGCCTCCGCCGAGACGCATGGGTCATGCTCGAAGCGGGTCAGCGCTGTGAGTGCGTGATTACCAATATCTCGGACCGCGGTGCGCATATCAGCATCGCCGATTCAGATGCTCTCCCCGACAGTTTCGTGTTGCTGCTGGCTGAAAACGGCGCAACGCGCCGCCGGTGCCGGGTGATATGGCGCAAGCCGCGTGAGATCGGCATAAAGTTCGACTCGTGGCTGGACGAACGGGTACGCGCCGGCGTCAAGCCTGAGATCGACGCCGGCACTGGTGCGAAAGAAAATAGGGAAGCAGAAAAGGTTTGACGCCTTACGTCTGCTGAATGGCTGAGAGCAACCAGTCGCCGCCACGCGCGCGCATGAAGGTCCACAATTCCGTGACCTCGCCGGACTCCCCGCCTTCAATAATGCGCCCGCTTGCGCGATCGATCGTACGATCCGTCAGCGAAAATCGCATGGCGACGGTCGCATACTCAACGGCACCTTCACGCCAACCTTCCGCAAGGTCGCCCTGCTCGAGCCGCACATTGTCAACCTTGTTGACGATACCGCGGCTCGCATTTTCAGCGAATTGCTCCGAGAAATAGGACAGCATTTCCGGCGTGACCCTGCTCCGCAACGCGTTGATGTCTTCCGCCGAATAGGCAGACTGAATTTCACTGAGCAGGCGTTCGAAAGCGTCGTAGTCCGACTTACCGATCGTCAGCGGTTCGCCGGCTTGAGCATTGCTGCCGAACATGCCGGCAAGCCCGTTGAAGGAATGTCCGGTGACAGGATGCGCGGCCGCATAGGCGGGTGCCGGCATATTTCTACGCTGCCACCAGGCAAACAGCAGCCTTGCTAC
>DASSSM010000199.1:0-4421 GCA_035708425.1 Pseudolabrys sp. | reverse complement strand
GCGGGGACCCAGCCCGCAACTTGCAATTTTTGTGACTGATGCCCTGGATTCCCGCTTACGCGGGAATGAGCGGAGTTGGCCGTCTCACGGCCCGCCGTATAGCCAGGCGATACCCTCATAGCTTTCTTCCGGCGTGCGCGGCGACAGCGCCATCTCGCGCAGCTCGGCGGCGACGCCGCGCGCGTGATATACTTCGCCATAGACGCGCGCCATGATCTGCGTACGTCCAGTCCGCAAATAGCGCTCCTGCTGGTAGGCTTTGAAGGCCGCCGCCGGATCGTCAGGCGAGGCCGCAACTTTGTCGGCGAGAACGATTGCATCCTCCGTCGCCATGCAGGCACCCTGCGCGAGATATTGCAGCATCGGGTGCGCGGCATCACCGAGCAAGGTGACGCGACCTTTCGACCAGTTCTTCACCGGTTCGCGGTCGCAGAGGACCCACATGCGCCAGGTATCGATGCGTTCGAGCATGCGCAGCACCTGTGGCACCTGCATTTTGAAGTGCTGCCACAACACGTCCTTGCTGCCCTCGGCGTTCCATCCTTCCTCGTAGTGGTCGGAGTGGAAGACCGCGACGAGGTTGTAGAGTTCGCCGCGCCGCAGCGGGTAGTGCACGAAATGCGTGCGCGGGCCGGCCCAGAGCACGACGTCGGGCCGCCAGAGATCTTTCGGCACATCCTCGCGCTTGAGCACGCCGCGATAGGCGATATGCCCGGAGACGCGCGGCTTGCCGTCGCTGACCAGATCCTCACGGATTTTCGACCACATGCCGTCGCAACCGATCAATGCGCGGCCTTCGACGCTTTCGCCGTTGTTGAGCGTGACGCTGACGCTGTCGCCGTGATCCTTGTAGGCGTCAACGCGCCGGCTCGTCTCCAGCGTGATCAGGTTGCTGCCCTGGCACGCCCTAAGAAAGGCGCTGTGGATGTCGGCCCGATGGGTCACCGCGTAGGGCTGGCCGAACCGTTTGAAGAAGGCGTCGCCCAAAGGAATATTGGTGATGAGCTTGCCGGTGAGCGCATCGCGCATTTCCTGCGCGGGAGGACGGTGCGCGTCGGCGAGGATCGCATCCTTCAGGCCGACCTTTTCGAGCACGCGAAAGATATTTGGGCCCAGTTGGATGCCGGCGCCCACCTCACGGAACTCGGGTGACTGCTCGAAAAGGCGGACCGGAAACCCCTTGTGGGCAAGCGCGTAGGCTGTGATCAGGCCGCCGATGCCGCCGCCGGAAATGAGAAAGGGGGCGGAGCCATTCGTACGCGCCATGGGACACCTCAATCAAACACAAGATCGGCCGACCATAAAACCTGAATTGGCCCGACGCAAAGCATGCCGGGCATGAAAACAAGACCCGCCTGCAGTCGCAGACGGGTCGGAGTTACCCTAGCGCAGGTGCTGTTACTTCAGGGCTACTTTAGGACTTGGCCGCGAATTTCCCCGGCCTTGTTGGCGGCCGTGTGAATGTTCACGTACCACTTACCCGCCATCAATTCCTCGGCCTGCGCGTCGGTGAGCGTTGCCGAGCCTTCGAAAGAGCCCTTGTCGGCGCCGGCAATCGGCACCACGACGGCGCCGTTCTTTCCGGATTCGGCGGAATGGAAATGCGCGGCCGTTGCCGGCCCCGACAGCCCGGTCACGCTGCCCTTCCAGGATAGTTGCTTGCTTGCGGTGTCAAAGGTGGCGGTCACGGAGCCGCTGCCTTTGCTGTCGACCGGCGGGACTTCATTCGAGGACTTCAGGTCGGCCTTCAGATTGACTGAGGCGGCGAGAGCGGGCGCGGAGAGCAGGACCGCGGCGGTGCAGGCGAGGGCGGCCAGGCCTGACCGTACAAATGTCGTCGTCATAAAGGCTCCTCCCTAGGAATGCGGAAAACGCATCACACAGAAGGAACACTCTATACCCGGATCTATTCCGGCAAAAATCATCAATGAGACGTGAGCGGAATCGATGTGCTGGACAGCTCGCCGCAGGCCTCGCATTCCCAGTGATGGCGAATCTCGCCGCCTTCGACAAACTCCGATGAGACCGGCGCGACCATCACATCTCCGCAGCGCGGGCACTGTGCGGGAGCCGCGAAACTGCGGATGGCGGAGAGCTTCGCCCGATATTCGTGGAGCTGCATGTCGCGATCTCCTGATCCTTCTCCCCGGTCCATAGCTTTTCGTAGAGACGCATCGTGGCAAGGGCGCGACGCTTTGATGAAACTGTGGTGGCCAGCTCGGTAAAGTTTTACGACAGAAAACACGTCGCGCCGATATATTGTCGCGCGCAGTGGCAAGGCCAAAGCCATTTGACTTCGCACCCGTAATGGCAGGTGCACGCGCCCCCGCAAATTTTCGACGATTTTACGAAGACCGCGGTCGATTTGATGCGGTGCATCCAAGATTGGCTAGAGGCGCGCGGGATTGAGCCATCGCGCATTGAATTCAAGCATCGCCTGCTCGCGGCTCACGGCGTAGCCCTGATTTTGACTGCTTTCGGGACGTGCCGTGATCGTCCAGAACCACGGCCGGCCTTCCGGCGCTTGCGGCGTCAAGGTGATGCGCCCGACCAGTCGTTTGCCCTCGAAAACGTCATAGTCGTCCGACGACCATTCGCCATCGCGATTTCGCGAGGCGCGTACGAGTGTCAGCGATGCTGCCATGGGGTGGCCATGACCTGTTGCGAGTCCAATTCGAATTCGGAAAGACCGGTTTTGCTAACTACAAATGTTTCCCGCGTCCTAGCTGGTATCACGTTACGGCCCGCCTGGTGGCCCCTGAAACACGTTTCTTGCGGATAGATCGCTCATGAGTTTGAGGAGGATTTTGATGTCCAAATCCGTCGTTTGTTTTCTCGCCGCAGTCTTCGTCGTGGGACTATGGACCGCTGCCAACGCAGAGCCAATGAGCCAGGTCCTGGACCGATGCGTTCACAGAAAAGGCTGTGGCTTTTCCGAGGCGGAAAACGGGGACGTAACCGGCTGCTCGATTAAATCGAAAGGCGGGACGGGCCACTGTTTTTATTGTAATGCGCAAACGCAACAATGCGTCCAGGTGGGGCGGGTGCGCGGCAAATGGACACGAATTCCAGGCGATGTTCTTCCTGCTCTCGGGACCACGCCCAGGCGTATGAGCTGGTGGTGACACGAGCCCTGACCGCGATATCATCGCCGAAGTGCGCACGTTCAGGTGGTCGAGGGTATGAATAGAGTTTTTGCGCTTGGGTTGCTCGCAGCAGTAATCGGTTTGCCGATCGGGCCCGCAAAGGCGATGCCGCTTGTGCCGATTGGAACGGAGCGGGCGGGCCTGGTGATTCCGGTTGCCGACGGGTGCGGCTTCAACCGCTACCGGGATGCGCGGGGAATATGCCGCAAGAGATATGTGATCACCCGCCACCGGGGGCCACAGCCTTTTTACACCGGATGTGGCGGCCTCAATTCCCACCGCGTGTGCAATTTATACGGCCAGTGCTGGATGGTCTGCGATTAATGGCGAGCCCATCGCAGGCCAGCCTGATCCTGATTGAGGCCGGGACCGCGACCGTGCCTTGATTTAGGATGATTCGCGTCCGTAAGTGCCGCAAGCAGGGCCGAAAGCGCAGGGTGTCTCGGGTGCAAGTTGTTTCCTTCGTGGGCGCAGTGATCATCTCCGGCTGCGTCCTCTGTGCGGCGCCTGCCGCAGGCGGTTCGGCCAACGCGCAGACGGCTCCCGCGCCGACCACCGCACCAGCCGCATCGCCTCCCGCGGCAACTGCGCTTCCGCGCGGGCGCGTCTATCTGTTCCGTGGCGCGCTGGGTCTGATCTTCTCGCGGGGGATGGACAAGCTGGCCAAACGTATCGAAGAGGCCGGCGTGGCAGTGGACGTCAATGAATTTACGGTTTGTCCCTTCGTTGCGGAGCGGGCCATTCGTGAGTACCGCCAGAATGCCGCGCCTATCACTCTCGTCGGACACTCAATGGGTGGCTTCTGCTCGCTCCAGTTTGCAGAAAAGCTGCAAGCCGAAAATATTCCGGTCAGCCTGATCGTCACGATCGACCCTGCTCACCTGATGCCGAAATTGCCAATGAACGTCGAGCGCTACATGAACATCTTCCTGGCGCGCGATGTTCTCGGTGGCGGGGATGTCGCGCCCGAGAAAGGTTATCCGGGGCACTTTGCAAGTTTCGATCTCTCAAAGCTCAAGGGAGTCGTGCACATCAACATCGACAAGATGGATGTCATTCACACCCAGTTGCTCACCAAGATCCTGCAGATCCCCGAGACACCGGCCAAACTTGAGGGAGAGAACGTACCCATCCGCTATGTCGTTCCCCCCGATGCCGCGGTCGATTTGTGGGACAGCGGCACGCCGGCTTTCGTGCGGGCGGGCGACACGCTGGAGACGATTGCGATCAATTACCGCGTGCCTCTCTGGGCGCTCACGCAGATCAATCAGATTC
>DASSSM010000198.1:0-2740 GCA_035708425.1 Pseudolabrys sp. | reverse complement strand
AGCGGGCGAGCAACGATGATGCGAAAGCCCGGGTTCATTGTTGCACTTGCGATTGGACTTATGTCGAGCGGGTTGGCTGCGCACTCGCAGACGACGTCGCAAGGCCCTCCCAATGCCTTGCAGGGCTTCTCGCAAAATCGCGATCAGCCGGTGCACATCGAAGCGGCGACGCTGGAAGTTCGCGACAAACAGAAACAGGCAACTTTCAGTGGCGATGTACGGGTGAAGCAGGGCGACACCGGTTTGCGCTGCAAGTCACTGGTGGTGTTCTACGAGCAAAGTGGCGATCCAGCAAACGGAAGCAAGACCCTTCAGGCTGCGAGTCCGGGGCCAAGCGGCGAGCAGCGCATCAAGCGCCTTGAGGCGCGTGGTGGCGTCGTGGTTACGCAGAAAGATCAGACCGCGACCGGCGAGCTTGGCATTTTCGATATGAAAGCCAACACCGTGACGCTTACCGGCAACCCTGTGATTATGACTCAAGGGCAAAACGTTTTGCGGGGCGGAAAACTAGTGGTCGATTTGACGAGTGGCGTGTCGCGGATCGAAGCGGGAAAGAGCGGACAAGGCGTCCAGATGTTGGTTCAACCAAGCGCATCTACGCCCGATTCAAAAGGCGGAAGCGCTAACGGACAGGCACCGCGCCCCATTCCCGTGCGACCGTTCAATTGAATTCTTGCATGGATGCGGTCATTCGGGCGCAGCGACGAGAATCAGATAAGGTCGCGGGCACGCTGCCTGCACAAATACGTGTAGATTCAGCCCGGCGTGAGGTAGCCCAGTGAATTTTTTCTCACTGTTTAGGCGCAAGTCTCCGCCTGTCCGCCGGACGATGACCCCGGTCGAAGCGCGGACGCGCCAGGCTGCAATTGCCAATGCGCAGGCGGAGGTCGCGCATCAAACATACCGAAGCCCGTCAAGCCCGCCGCAGACGCGGCCGCGCCCGGACGGCGATAGTCGACAGGCTGCACGCCACGCCTATCTTGCCGCGCACGGGGTCGAAAAGAGCTTTGGAGGCCGGATGGTCGTCAAAGGTGTCACCCTTTACGTCAGGCGCGGCGAAGCGGTGGGCCTGCTCGGGCCAAACGGCGCCGGCAAAACGACCGTGTTCTATATGATTACCGGCCTGATCAAAGCTGATCGCGGCCGGATCGAGCTTGATGGCTTCGATGTCACCGCGCTGCCGATGTATCAGCGCGCCCGGCTTGGTATCGGCTATTTGCCGCAGGAAGCCTCGATATTTCGCGGTCTCAACGTGGAAGACAATATTCGCTCTGTCCTCGAAGTCGTCGAACCGGATCGCCGGCGGCGCGAGGCGGACCTCGATGCATTGCTTGAGGAATTCAACATCGCGCGTTTGCGCAAGACGCCGACTATTGCACTGTCGGGCGGAGAGCGACGGCGTGTCGAAATCGCGCGCGCGCTGGCGACTCGGCCGAGCTACATGCTCCTTGACGAGCCTTTTGCCGGCATTGATCCGATTGCCGTCGGCGACATTCAGGCGCTGGTGCGCCACCTGACGAATCGCGGGATCGGTGTGCTGATCACCGACCACAATGTGCGGGAAACGCTGGGACTTACTGATCGGGCCTACATCATCTATTCCGGAGAGGTGCTGATGGAAGGCCGCGCCGGCGACATTGTGAACAATCCTGACGTCCGGCGCCTTTACCTTGGCGAGGAATTTCGGCTCTAGCCGGTGGCGCGCAAAAGTTAATGCGCACAAGAAGTGTACAGTGCCTGCCTGCTAAATCACATACCGCGACTCGCGAGTAGCTGGTATAAACAAGCAAGAATCGGACCAGTTTTCTGCCGGGATACCTCAATGGCTTTGTCGCAAAGGTTGGAAGTTCGCCAGTCGCAAGCGCTGGTGATGACGCCGCAGCTGATGCAGGCCATCAAGCTGTTGCAATTGTCCAGTCTCGATCTTGCTGCCTATGTGGAAGGCGAACTCGAGCGCAATCCGTTGCTTGAGCGCGCCGGCGAAGACGAGGCTGGCTTGGCCGGCGACACGCAGGCATCAGCACCCGAAAGCGACGACAATTCCAGCGCGGCTGACTGGGTCAACGCCGAGCTCGAGACGAGTCGAAGTTCTATCGAGCAGGGGCTCGGCACTGAACTCGAAAACGTGTTCCCCGATGATAGCGGAGGCAAGAACGCTACTGGCGGCGATTTGCGTCCTGGCGCTTATTCCGAATGGTCTGGCGCAGGATCTGTTGCCGGCGAAGACTATAATCTCGAAGCGTTCGTGTCCGCCGAAACGACACTTGCCGATCATCTCGCTGAGCAGATGGCGTTGGCCATTTCCAATCCGGCGGGCCGTATGATCGGTCAGTACCTGATCGATATGGTCGATGAAGCGGGCTACCTCGCGGGCGATTTCGGCACAGTTGCCGAAAAACTCGGCGCGCAGCACAGCGACGTCGAGCTTGTGCTTGCGGTTTTGCAGACGTTCGATCCACCCGGCGTCTGCGCGCGGAGTTTAACCGAATGCCTCGCGATCCAACTCAAGGATCGAAACCGCTATGACCCGGCGATGCAGGCCTTGGTGGAACATCTGGATCTTGTCGCCAAGCGCGATCTTGCCGGCCTCCGCCGGATTTGCGGCGTCACGGAAGAGGATCTTGCCGACATGATCGCCGAGATTCGCATGCTCAATCCAAAGCCAGGTCTGGTATTCGGCTCGACCATGGTGCAACCGATCGTCCCTGACGTGTTCGTGCGCCCAGCGCCCGATGGTACG
>DASSSM010000197.1:0-5234 GCA_035708425.1 Pseudolabrys sp. | reverse complement strand
GTTCCACCATGGCGACCTGGCGAGACTCGTCCACTCGATCCTGCTCGAAACCGGACTGAAGCCAGACCGACTGGAGCTCGAGATCACCGAAGGCGTATTGATCGACGACTTCTCCCGCGCGGTATCGATCCTGCGCAAGCTCAAGCTGCTCGGCGTCCACATCGCGCTCGACGATTTCGGATCCGGCTATTCCTCGCTGTCGTACCTGCACGCCTTCCCGTTCGAGAAGATCAAGATCGACCGGGTCTTCGTCGGCGACCTCGAGAACAACCATCATTCGATGGCCATCGTTCGCGCCATCATCACGCTGGGACACAGCCTCAATATCCCGGTGCTTGCCGAAGGCGTGGAGAGCGAAAGCCAGCTGTCGTTCCTGGCGCAGGAAGGCTGCGACGAGGTACAAGGCTATCTCACCGGCAAGCCGCAGCCGATCGAGGCCTATGCCGATCTTGTCGGCAACGTGATTGCGAAGGCGCGTCCCAAGGCTTTGGCGGGTTAGCTCCGCGCATTGCGTCCGTCGCCGCTATCGCGGTGAGAACTCCAGCGTGCAGGTGACACCCTTCGGATTGAACCGCAGCGTCGCCGTGCCGACCATCTGCGCGGCAAAGCCTTTCTCAATCAACGTCGAGCCAAACCCGGGGTGACTGGGCTTTTCGACCGGAGGACCGCCGGTCTCCGACCAGAACAGCTCCACCTTGTCGCCGCCCTCAATGGTCCAGTCGATCGAGACGCGGCCCCCCGGAGTCGACAAAGCCCCGTATTTGGTCGCGTTGGTGGCGAGCTCATGCAGCACCATCGACAGCATAATGACCGACCGCGATGACAGCGCAACCGGAGGGCCGGATACGCGGATCCGGTCCGGTGCCGTGCTTGTAAAAGGCTCCATCGTCGCGGTAACGACATCGGCGATATTCGCGCTCTCCCATTTCTTGGCGCTGAGGACGTCGTGGGCGCGGCCAAGCGAAGCCAGCCGCGCATCGAACTTCTGGCGCGCATCTGAATGGGCGCCGTTGCGGAAGGTCTGAGAAGACAGCGACTGCACCGTCGCGAGCGTGTTTTTGACACGGTGATTGACTTCATTGATCAGAAGCTCGTGCAACGCTTCCGCTCGGGCAATTGCGCTTGCCATGCGGATGGCAAATCCGAGCCCGATCGCCAGCATCGCAATGCCGACCGTGCCGGTCAGAAGAAATGTCCGCACCGCCGGGGCGGTGAGCGTCTTCTCAGCGATGCCTGCGGCCGCGGTCCAACCCGTCAGCGGGGAACGCACGAAGGCCGTCAGGAGCGGCACGCCTTCCAGCGATACGGTCCGTTCCTGGCCTTCCGGAGCCGTGAACATGACCGTAAAGAGCGTCGGCGATGCACGCGAGCCGATCGTCGTGCCGGGATTTGGAACGCGGGCGAAATTGATGCCCTTCTGGTCGAAGATGGAAATGGTCCAATCGTCGCTCAGCTTTTGCTGTTCGATGATCCGCTGAAAGATCTCGAGCGGCGGGTTGAATGAGAGATCGTAGACCACCTCCTCGCCGCGGAAGACCGGAACAGTAACCGTCACGATCGGTTGCTTTGACACCGATCCGACAAACACCGGGGAAAACGCAGGCTTGCGGGTGCGGAATACCTCATCGCGGGTTTCGCGCGGGGTGCGCGACGGCAAGGCAACGCCAACCGGAATTGCGGAATTGAAGACCTGCCGTCCGGCCCGGTCGCCGATAACGACCGAAGACGTACCAGGATATTGCGAAAGGAAAGCACGTGTACGAGCGCGAAAACCCTCAAAATCCTCGCGCGCCAAGGAGTCCGAACTGGCAAGGACGGTGAGGCCCGAGGCGATGCCCTGCATCTCACGGTCGAGGACGAGCTGAATCCCGCGCGTGAATTGCAGCACGCGTCCGAACGCATCGCGTTGGTCCTGGCTATAATGCTGGTAAACAATGGCAGCAGAAAAGCCGATCAGCGGCAGGCTCGTGCCAGCAACCAGGATCGCCAGACGCAACGGGAGCGACAGACTGCGGCGCATGGAATACTGATGACCATCCCCGAATGCGAGGTAAGTTATGCTGACGCCCCGATGCGCCCGCACCGGCTCACAAATTATGCGCGGATGCGCGCATCGTAACGCGGCCCATTAAGCAAAGTTCCATCGCAAAAAAGAAGCGGCCTCTTGGAGGCCGCTAAGAAGTTTGGAGGATCGTGAAACGGGGGGCCTGCCCCTTGGGTGGGGGCAGGCCTTACGACGGTCAGATTGCGTTCAATATCCTGGCCGTCAGGCCGCCTATGGTGTGGGGACTTACCACCAGGCTAGCCAAAGTTGCGGAAGGGCCTTCGATGGTGCGCGCAACGCCGGTCACCATCGTCACGCAGGCGAGGAGCAAAGTGGCTGCGGCGAGGATGATGGTCTTACGCATTGTCGTTGGCCCTGAATGGTGCGGGAGCAACCGCGCTCCCTATGACGCTCACACTAGGCCGGCAGATCCCATGGCGATGTGACCGGGGTCACAGATAAGCGCTTTTTTCCTCAGGCGCGAAAACACCTGAAAAAGCTAAAGTTTTATTTCTCTTTCGAGCTTGGCTTTGTTCTCGAGGCAGTAATAGCCGGACAGACGAGTCACCATTTTTGACCGCATCCACTCATTGAGAATCCGGCTGACATTCTCGCGCGCGATTCCCGCCATTGCCGCGACGTCGCTCTGGCTCAGCTTCTGCCGGATGACAACACGGCCACCGCCGACATCATTTCCGAAAGCCTTGGCCAGATCCAAAAGGGCACGCGCCACGCGGCCCTTGACCGGCAAGAACGATCCCGCCGCTACAACCTGGTCGGTATCACGCAGGCGAGTCGCCACCAGGTTGAGGAGATGCTTGTAGACCTCGGGGTTCTTTAGCGCCACGGCCTCAAAGGAGGCGCGGCTGATGAACCTGAGCTTGCAGTCGCGCAGGGCCGAGACCGACGCCGAGCGCGGGCGGCCGTCGACCATCGCCATGTCGCCGACGATCGAGCCCGGGCCGAGAATTGCGAGGATGCGTTCCGCACCCTTTGGCGAGACCATGCTGACTTTGACCAGGCCCTCATCAAGCCGGTAGCAGCCGTCGCCGGGGTCGCCCGCAAAAAACAGGATTTCATCGGCCGCCAGCTTGACCGGTTTTGCATTGGCCAACAGCAAATCCGCCAGCCGCTCGGGCAGGTCCGACAGCAGATCGGTGGAACGCGGTGCAGAAGCCATCGAAAACCCGGCCCAGAGCGCATAAGGCGTCAGGTTTTCTAGCAGAAATCCGGGCGAAATGCCTCAATAGCCGGTAAGGGCGGCCCGCGCGATGGTTTGACGGTTAAAGCCGTGCCGGGCGAGTTCCGGGGTCGAAAGTCGCGCTAATGCGTGGTAGCGCGCGGCAATTTCCTGGCCTTCTCGGACACCTTCGACGAAATGAGTGCACCATACCGCAATCCGCGACAATAGGGCGCTTGGGCTAGCTATGCCGGCCGTGGCGGTCTGGTAGGTGATGTCGGTCATCGGTCCCTCCTGGTCTGTTCCCCACGGAGCGAGATGCTCGCAATGTTATGCAGATTAGGGGCACCCGCCTTCGCGCGCTGTGTTGGCCATCACAAACTCACGAATTTTTATAAGTCCGCGCAGGCTCCCCACCGCTAGTGGCGCGAGCCCTTCCGCTTGCGGTCCTTCTTCTTGCTTGAGGCGGCAAGCTGGATGGCCCCCTTCCCGCCCTTGTCACGCGTCTTCTTCGCGTGCCTGGTCTCGCTTTTGGCACTCTCGCGCTCGGCGATGATCGTCGGCGTCACTGCTCCGGCGACCATTCGGCGAACTGGCGGGCCGTCCGCCTTCGCGGCAATAACCGTGACCCTCTCCTGGCACGGTGCTTCGCGTGGCAGCACCGCGGCGAGCTTGGCCTTCACCCGGCCCTTCCAGGTCTCCGCCGGACGCCCGGTGATCGTTTTCACATAATGCTGCGTTTCTTCCGGGAGCCTGCCCTTTTTGTCGAGCCAGTCCTGGATACGCCGCGGCCCGGCATTGTAGGCGGCGGCAGCGAGTCCGAGATTTCCGAACCGACGCACAAGATTGCCGAGCAAACGTGCGGAGGCCGCGATCGCCTGGATTGGATCGAACGGGTTGTTGAGTCCGACGGTCGCTGCTGTCTCCGGCATGAATTGCGCAATGCCCTGCGCGCCGGCGCGGCTCACCACATCCGGCTTGAAACCGCTTTCCTGAAAAAGAAGCCGAATGAAGAACGGCAGCGGCAGGTCGTTCGAATGCGCCGACTCCGCTACAGTGGTGCAAATCTCATGGTGCGAGCGGGCCACCACGCGATCTTTAGTCGGGGGCGGGCGCTTGACCGGCATCGACATGTCGGCCGCGAGCGGCGGAGTCTCCGCCGCGCCGGTTTTCGGCAGGGAGTTCTCGGCCTGATCCGGAGATTCACTGACTGGCGCCTCGGCGACGGGCGCCGGCGCTGTGCTGTCTTCGGTCTTGGTTGCGGAAACGGGCTCGGACGGAATTTCGTCGGCGCCGGCCGCACCCGACAAAGTCATCAAACAGATACAGGCCGGCAGGAACAGATGCCGCATAATGTCTCCAAATTGGCGCGAGCATGCCAGCGCGGCGCATTGCAATGCGCCGGTGTCGATTTCGAAAAGGAGAAGTCCCCTCGCGTGGGCCGCCTCATGCGGTCGAAACGAGACTGTTTTTTGGTGAGCGTGTGGAAAGAATAAGAACGGGTCCGCCGCGGGTTTGCCGCAGTTCCTCACCGAATCGCTTAACCAAATTTCTGGCGAGCCCGATCTGCAGGACCACGGGGCGCCCTTGTCTATCGACCGTCCGGAGACGGGCTGGCGCGCCGGACGGCAAGACCGTAACATCGACGCGTCTGGTGATTTTCAAGACTGGGGAGCAGCATGAGACAACGCCCACTCCTAATGGCCGCACTGGTTCTGACGATTGGCTGGGGTGCTTTCGGCTCCAAGGGCAACGATACCGGCGGCATCATTCCGTGGTCGCCGGAAGCGGAGGCGAATGCTCTCGACGTCGCGCAGGCCAATTGCGGCCAGTTCAACAAGTACGCGGTCATCACCAGCGTCCACCGCGTCTATGGCGATTACATCGCCTATGCCTGCTGGTGGCACCCGCCGCGCGGCAAGAGATACCGCTCCTAAGCCTCTCCTCGTCCGGCGCACTGGTGCTAACCTCGCCTCATGAAACGGGGACCGTTCATTATTGCGCTGACTT
>DASSSM010000196.1:0-4756 GCA_035708425.1 Pseudolabrys sp. | reverse complement strand
GGCGCGCCGCGTTGACGACTTCAATCTTCGACAACGTCTCCGGATCGACGTGATGCACCAGCCGGGAGAATTCCTGCGCCTCGCGCGCGGAGATCCGGTAGTTGTGCATGACGTGGAACGGATAGCCGGTCTGCCACATGTGGAGGCGCGCCAAAGCGCGCCAGGTGCCGCCGACCGCGTAAAACGTGCGGTCCTCCCCATCGTGCAGCATGTCGAGGTCTTCGAAGGCCTCTTCGACGAATTTTTCCGCTTTTTTCAGCGATTTGCCGGTTATGTCCTGCAAGGCCAGCCCGCCCAGCGGCAATGTCACGCCGCCACGCACACGCGTGCCGTGAACGTCCACGAGCTCGAGCGATCCGCCGCCAAGGTCTCCGACGATACCGTCCGGTTTGTGAATGCCGGAGACGACGCCAAGCGCCGTGAGATGAGCCTCGCGCTTGCCCGAGAGGATCGAGATGCGCGTGCCGCAGATGCGCTCGGCTTCGGCGATGAACGCGCGCCCGTTCCGCGCATCCCGGCATGCAGCCGTCGCGATCGCCCAGATGCGCCGTACATGCAGGATATCGCACAGCGCACGAAAACGTCTCAGCGCGCCTAGCGCAGTCTCAATGGCGTCGGCCGGCAGCAAACCGGTCGACTGGACCTGTCGCCCCAGTCCCGCCAAGACCTTCTCGTTGAAGATCGGTGTCGGCGCGCGCGTCAGGCCTTCGTAAATGACGAGGCGGATCGAGTTCGAGCCGATATCAATGACGGCGATCGGCGGCCCGTGATCGAGCCGGCCCTTTGGGATGATCGCGTGTGAACGCTTACGCGCCTTCGATGAGACGGCGTAAGAGGCTGCGCGGCGACGACTCTTTGAGCGATTTCCCACGGCCTGAAAGGCTCGGATTTGTCATAAAATATTTGTGGGCGTTGAAGAGCTCTTCGCCCGGGGCCGCCTTTATGCGCGTGGAACTGCCGTCGGGCAAGAGCTTCCAGCTTTGCTCATTGTCCTTGAAATTCGCCACCATGATCTGGCCGAGGACCTGCTCGTGCACGGTGGCATTGAGGATCGGGCACAGCACTTCAACGCGCCGGTCGAGATTGCGCGGCATCATGTCGGCCGACGAAATATAGATCGCTGCTTTTGGGTGCGGGAGCACATGGCCTGCGCCAAAACAGAAAATACGCCCATGCTCGAGGAATCGGCCGACGATGGACTTGACGCGGATATTCTCCGACAGGGCGGGCACACCCGGCCGCAAGCAACAGATTCCGCGCACCACGAGATCGATCGAAACGCCGGCAGCCGAGGCGTCGTAGAGGGCATCGATGATTCCAGGATCAACGAGCGCGTTCATCTTCATCCAGATTGACGCCGGCCGCCCAGCCCTGGCGTGAGCGACCTCTTGCGCAATGTGGTCGAGAATCCGCTTGCGCAAATTAATCGGCGAGATCGCCATCCGCTCAAGTTCGGCTGGCTCCGCATACCCGGTGATGTAGTTAAAGATGCGCGCGACGTCACGGCCTATCACCGGCTCCGCGGTAAAGAACGACAAATCGGTATAAACCCGCGCGGTCACCGGATGGTAATTGCCGGTACCGACATGCACATAGGTGGCAAGCTCGCCGGCCTCGCGGCGGACAACCAGCGACAGCTTGGCGTGTGTCTTCAGCTCGATGAAGCCGTACACGACCTGCGCACCGGCGCGCTCGAGATCCCTCGCCCAGCGGATATTGGCCTCCTCGTCAAACCGCGCCTTCAACTCGACCAGCGCGGTCACCGATTTTCCGGCTTCCGCCGCCTCGACCAACTGCTTCACAATCGGGGATTCCGCCGACGTACGATAAAGCGTCTGCTTGATGGCGACGACGTTCGGATCCCGCGCGGCCTGCTGCAGAAATTGCACGACCACGTCGAAGGATTCGTACGGGTGATGGACGACCAGGTCCTTCTGGCGAATGGCCGCGAAGCAATCGCCGCCGTGATCGCGGATGCGCTCAGGGTAGCGCGGATTGTAAGGGACGAATTCGAGGTCCGGGCGATCGAGCCTGGTCAACTGGTTGAGGTCGTTCAGCGCCAGCACGCCATCGACCCGGAAAACTTCGTCGTCGGCGACGGCCAGTGCGCGCTGCACGAAGTTGCACAATTCGCCTGGCATTGAGGCCTCAAGCTCGAGACGGATCACCGAACCGCGCCGCCGCCGCTTGAGCGCGGTCTCGAAAAGCCGCACCAGATCCTCGGCTTCTTCCTCGATTTCAACTTCGGAATCCCGGATCGCCCGGAATGTCCCGTGCCCTTTCACGGTATAACCTGGGAACAACCGGCCGATGAACAGCGCAGTCGCCTCCTCCAGCGTGATAAGCCGGATCCCCTGATCGCTGCTGCCTGGCAGCCTGATGAACCGCTCGATCTTTTGCGGCATGCGGATCAGCGCGTTCATCGCCTTGCCGTCTTTGCTGCGCGCAAGGTGCAACGCGATGGAAAAGGCCAGATTTGGAATAAAGGGGAACGGATGCGCGGGGTCGATCGCGAGTGGTGTCAGCAGCGGGAAAATATGCGTGAGAAAATGCTCCTCAAGCCAGCTGCGGTCGGATTTCTTGATGTCGCTGCCGCCAACCAGAACCACGCCGGCAGCTGCAAGCTCCGGCCGCAGCTCGATCCAACGCTGCTGCTGGTCGCGCGCGAGTTGCGACACCGCGTCACCGATACGCGAAAGCTGCTCGGCGGGCGTCAAGCCGTCCGGACTCTGGGTAACAATGCCCTCGCGCAGCTGACCCTTGAGGCCGGCGACGCGCACCATGAAGAATTCATCGAGGTTGTTGGCGGAGATCGACAGAAAGCGCACGCGCTCCAGCAACGGATGCTGTGCGTTTGCCGCCTCTTCGAGCACGCGGCGATTGAAATGCAGCCAGGACAGCTCGCGGTTAATAAACCGCGCCGGTTGCGCGCTTAGCGGCCGAGCTGGCTCATCCTTGAGCGGTGGAGCGACCTCCGGCCGGCTGACGACCGGCGAAGTTTCCTCAACCGAAGCAATAGCTTGTCCGCGATCCGCCATCTGGAAAAGGCCTCGAAAAACAAAGCATTAGCCGCAAAAAATGGCCACTGAATGACAGTCGACGCCGCGCGGCTTGGTCCGTCAAGCCTTACAGATCTGCGTTAAGGAACGCGAAACAGCTCGACGGCGAGAGCCCGGGTCACTGGCCGGTGCTGACGCATCGCTTCCTCGTCCAGACGCTGCACAGCATGATGCGCCGCGGCAAACGACCGCTCGATGCGATTGGCGACATAGCTCACAAGCGACTCATCCACCGCGATCTGCCGGTCGACCGCCAGCTTCACGATCAGCGCGCGCAGCAGGGCATCGTCTGGCGCCGCCAGTGCCACGCTAGGCACGGCGCGCATGCGCGAGGCGAGATCACGAATAACCACAGGAAAAGTCGTCAGCGGCGAACGCGACGTTATGAGAACATTGGCGGCCTGCTCGCGCGCAAAATTTAGAAGATGAAACAGCGCACGTTCATCCAGACCTTCGAACTCCAGATCTTCAAGCACTAACGCGCCGGTCGCAAAAGCTGCCGGCAAGTCCGAATGCGGCAACAGTTTTGCCGACAGCACGCGGGCGCCGGTGGTTTCCGCCCAGATCGCCGCGAGATGGCTCTTGCCTGAGCCTTGCGGGCCGACCAGAGCAACAATGCGATCCGGCCAATCCGGCCACCGCCCAACAAGATTAAGTGCTTCGGCGTTCGACGGACCTCGCAGGAAATCCTCGCGCGCAAAGCTCACGGAATGATCAAGCGCCAGCAAAAGCTGGCGCGGGGCGAGCGAACTGTCCATTCCGTTAATCCGCCTCTTTCCCGGTATAAAGCGAACTCTGCAGATAGTGACGCAATGCAAAGCGAGTGAGCACACCGATTGTGGCCGCAAGCGGGACAGCGACCAGCAGCCCGACGAAGCCGAACAGATAGCCGAAGGCAAGCAGCGCAAAAATCAGCCAGACCGGATGAATTCCAACACTGTCGCCAACCAGTTTTGGCGCAAGCACGTTACCTTCGACAAATTGCCCGACAAGGAAAATGCCGAGCACCACCGCGATCGTTCCGTAGGCAGGCCAGAACTGCGCGACCGCCACGCCAAGCGCCAGTACAAGACCCGTCATGGATCCGACATAGGGGATAAATGTGATGAGACCGGAGATGAGGCCGATAAGCAGACCGAAATTAAGCCCGGTGAGAGTGAGTGCAACCGAATAAAAGGAGCCGAGAATAAGGCACACCGCCGTCTGCCCGCGCACAAAGCCGGCAATCGCGGTATCCACCTCGCGAGCAAGCTCACGCACCGTGTCGCGATGCTGGATCGGAATCCAGCTGTCGACGCTGCGGATCATTCGGTGCCAGTCGTAGATCAAGTAGAAGGCAACCACGGGCGTCACGACGACAAGCGAGAATATCAAAGACAAGCGCGCGGCCGCCGGACCATAACGAGCGCAAGAACGTCGTCAGCCAGCCGACACCTTGCGTCACCAAATCTCCGATCGATTTGTCGGCGCCCAAGCCGGCGCCGAGCAGTTTCTGCAGCCAGGGCCTGCTTGGGTCGCCCAGAAGTGCCTGTAATCTTGTGACGTTGCCCGGCACGCTGTCGATAAAGGAGGACAGCTGCGCGCCTACAATCGGCGCGACGAGCAAAATGAGGTAGACAAATGCAAGCACAACGACGGCGATGATCAGCAAGGCTGCCGCCAGCCGATTGATCCCGAAACGCTCGAGCCGGTCCGTC
>DASSSM010000195.1:0-2197 GCA_035708425.1 Pseudolabrys sp. | reverse complement strand
AGGCACGCAAACGTGTCCACGGCGACGGCGTGGTTGCCATCGATGGCGGCGCCAATATCGGCGTTCACACTGTCGAGTGGGCAACGGCGATGACCGGCTGGCGCTCGGTCATTAGGATCGAAGCCCAGGAGCGAATTTATTACGCACTTGCCGGAAATATCGCGATCAACAACTGCTTCAATGCAATTGCCATGCATGCAGCGATATCGTCGGAGCAAGGCATCATGCTGATTCCGACGCCGGACTATCTTGTACCGTCGAGCTTTGGAAGCCTGGAGCTGAAGCCGTGCGCCGAAACGGAATTTATCGGCCAGCCGATCGACTATTCGGCAGGCAACACGGTCGCGATCCAGAAGATGTCGATCGACGCACTCAGTCTGCCTCGCGTGGATTTCATCAAGCTCGACATCGAGGGAATGGAGCTCGAGGCGCTGGAAGGCGCGCGCCAGACGATCGAGCGCAGCCATCCAATTTTTCTGGTTGAATCCATCAAGGCAGGCCGCGAGCGTCTGCGTAGTTTCCTCGACCAGTGTGGATACAAGGTCGTCGAAGCCGGCATCAATTTACTTGCGATCCACAAGAGCGACCCGGTCGTCAACGAACTGCAAATCCCCGACATGCCGGCGCAATCGTCGGCGGCCTGAGCACTCACTCCATCGCCGCGCCAGGCTCAATCCGGACCGGCTGATAGCCGTCAGTGGCGAGCGCGCGCATGATCTCCTCGGCGTGCCCGGCATCGCGTGTCTCGACAGTCACGTCGAGCTTGGCGCCTTTCGCGGGTACATCCAGAAACAGCCGCCGGTGATTGACCTCGAGAATATTGGCGCCCAACGTCCCAAGACGTGTCGCGATGGTCCCAAGGACTCCAGGCCGATCCGGAATGGTCAATCGGAACGACACGATACGGTTCTCGCGTTCGAGCTCCCGCACCATGATGGAAGCGACCACACGCGCATCGATGTTGCCCCCGCACAGCACCAGCCCGACCTTTTTGCTTTTGAACAGCTCAGGCCTCGCAAGTATGGCCGCAAGGCCTGCGGCACCGGCACCCTCCGCCATGGTCTTTTGCAGGGTTAGATAGGCGTTGACGGCGCGCTCGAGCTGTACTTCATCGACCAAAATGATCTCCGAAACGAGGTCGCGAACGACCGGTAATGTAAGTTTGCCAACATTCTCGACAGCAATGCCCTCGGCAAGCGTCGACCCGCCGATCGGCCGGCTCTCGTCGTGCAACGCGTTCCACATGGAAGGATAAAGCGCGGATTCTGCCCCCACGACTTGCAGGCTGCGGCTTTTGGCGCGTGCGGCAATGGCATTGCCTGCAATAAGGCCGCCACCCCCAACAGGAAACACGAGAATATCCAAGTCGGGAACGTCTTCCAGCATTTCAAGCGCGATCGTTCCCTGCCCCGCGATGATACGCGGGTCGTCATACGGATGGACAAGCAGTAAGCTGCGCTGCGATTGGATCTGTTCGCAACGCGACTGCGCTTCGGCCACTGTCTCCCCATGCAAAACGACTTCGGCACCATAGGAGCGGGTTGCCGCTACCTTCACGAACGGCGTTGTCACCGGCATCACGATGGTCGCCGGAATGCCGAGCCGCGGGGCATGATAGGCCACCGCCTGAGCATGGTTGCCCGCCGACATGGTGATCACGCCGCGTGCGCGTTCGGCTTCGCTCAGCGAGGCCAACTTCACCAGGGCGCCGCGATCCTTGAACGAGTTGGTGACCTGAAGGTTTTCGTATTTGACGTGAACCTCGGCGCCGGTGAGCGCGGAGAGCTTTGGCGCCGGCAACATTGGGGTACGCAGCACCACGCCCGCGATGACGCGGCGGGCCGCTTCAATGTCCGCAAGGGTCGTACGCTGAGTTTCTGCTCTGGGCGCCATCCGTTGCACCATGCCGCAAGGCTGACAAAGGTTCCAGCCGCGTCCGCGCCCAATGCGGCAGGCCCTTGCGGATAGCCTCGTCTTTCGCCATCTGGAGCGACACCGACTACGCTATGATACCGACTACGCTATAATGCGATCGCGGCGGGAGCTTGCGTAATGTCGATCGACATCAAACCACACGCCTACGATCCGCTAACCCAGCCCGAGCTGTTCGAGGGCGTTTTGGCGCGCCGGGTCGTGGCCTTTGTTATCGACTTCATTATTCTCGCCGTCCCGGTCTTGCTGGCAGCGATGTTCATTT
>DASSSM010000194.1:0-5369 GCA_035708425.1 Pseudolabrys sp. | reverse complement strand
ACGTTGATTTCATTAAGCACCAGGGCAAACGGCGTGTTGCGGAACCCGCGCTTCGCCAAGCGCCGGTGCAGGGGCATCTGGCCGCCCTCGAAGCCCTTGATGCGCACGCCGCTACGCGCGGTCTGCCCCTTGCCGCCGCGGCCGCCGGTCTTTCCCATCCCGGAGCCGATGCCGCGCCCGATGCGCATGCGCTTCTTGCGCGCGCCTGGCTTGTCCGCGATCTGATTGAGCTTCATCTTACGCCTCGTTCCAGTTCTCGAGATGGCCGGCTCAAGCCGGCCATGACCCACGGTCACTTCGCGTCTCCGACCACGCGCACAAGGTGCTGCACCTTGCGGATCATGCCGCGCGTTGCCGGCGTGTCCGGAAGATCGCGCGTGCGCCCAATCTTGTTGAGGCCTAGCCCGATCAACGTGTGCCGTTGATCGAAGTGGCGCCGTTGCGGGCTGCCCACTTGCTCGACCTTGATGGTCTTTTGTCCCTGAGCCATGTGTCAGTTCCTTTAGTCAGCGGCCGCCTCGGCATCGCCATCGCGTCGGCGCGATTGCAGCGTCGAGACCTTGATGTTGCGGCGGGCCGCGACCGAGCGCGGCGAATCCTGATGCTTGAGCGCATCGAATGTCGCGCGCACGACATTATACGGGTTGGACGAGCCGAGCGATTTCGCCACGACGTCCTGCATTCCGAGCGTCTCGAACACCGCGCGCATCGGTCCGCCCGCGATGATGCCGGTGCCGGGAGGGGCCGCGCGCAGGAATACTTTGCCAGCGCCATGTCGTCCGAGCACGTCATGATGCAAAGTGCGGCCCTCGCGCAGCGGCACGCGGGTCAGGCCGCGCTTGGCTGCATCGGTTGCCTTGCGGATCGCTTCCGGCACCTCGCGCGCCTTGCCGTGCCCGAATCCGACCCGGCCCTTCTGATCACCTACGACGACGAGTGCGGCGAAGCCGAAGCGGCGCCCGCCCTTGACCACCTTGGCCACGCGGTTGATGTGCACCAGCTTGTCGATGAACTCGCTGTCGCGCTCCTCGCGGCCACCGCGTTCTCGTTCCCGTCGCGCTTCCCGTGCCATTTGCCTATTCCTTTCGCATCATCTTGTCCGAAAACCGGTTTCCGCTTTTCGGGATGATGCGTGTTCCGTTAAAAGTTGAGCCCGCCTTCACGCGCGGCATCCGCCAGCGCCTTTATGCGTCCGTGATAGAGATAGCCGCCGCGATCGAACACGACGTTCTTGATGCCCTTTTCCTTGGCGCGCTCCGCGATCAGCTTGCCGACCGCCTTTGCCGCCGCAATGTTCGCGCCGGTCTTGGCGCCTTCACGCATGGTCTTTTCGAGCGAAGACGCCGCTGCCACCGTCGTGCCCTTCACGTCATCGATCAGCTGCGCATAGATGTGTTTGGATGAGCGGAACACCGACAGCCGCGCGCGGCCGCTCGTGCCGGCCGCAAGTTTGACCTTGCGGCGCACCGACGCCGTCCTCCGCGCAGTTCGGTCAGTTAATCTCGACATCGCGCGTCCTCTACTTCTTCTTCCCTTCTTTGCGGAAGATGTACTCGTTGGCGTACTTGACGCCCTTGCCCTTGTAGGGCTCGGGCGGACGGAATCCGCGGATTTCGGCGGCGACGTGCCCGACCTTCTGCTTGTCGACGCCCGTGACCACGATCTCGGTCGGCTTCGGCGTCGCGATCGCGATCCCTTCGGGAATCGGGAAATTGACGTCGTGCGAGAAGCCGAGCTGCAACTGCAGGGTCTTGCCTTGCACCGCGGCGCGATAACCGACACCGGTTATCTCCAGCCGCTCTTCGAAACCTTTGGTCACGCCCGCCATCACGTTGGCAACCAGCGTGCGTGACGTGCCCCACATCGAGCGCGCGCGCTTCGTCTCGCTGCGCGGCTCGAGCTTGATGCCGGTCTTGTCCATGGCAACAGTGACGTCGTCGTGCACAACGACCTGAAGAGCGCCCTTCGGGCCCTTCACCTTTACGGTCTGGCCTTCGACGTTGGCGGTAACGCCGGTCGGGACCGCGACTGCTTTTTTGCCGATGCGCGACATCAGAACACCGTGCAGATGATTTCGCCGCCCACATTGGCCTCGCGGGCATCGTGGTCGGCCATCACGCCTTTGGGGGTCGACAGGATCGCGACACCGAGGCCGTTATTGATGCGCGGCAGGTTGCGCACCGCGACATAGACGCGGCGCCCCGGCTTCGAGATGCGCTCGATTTCCCGGATCACCGGCTCGCCGTCGAAATACTTGAGCTCGATCTCGAGTTCGGACCGGCCGCTGGCGTGCGCCACGCTGGCATAACCTCGGATGAACCCTTCGGTCTTGAGCACCTCGAGCACGCGCTCGCGTTGCTTGGAGCCCGGCATCGAGACCTTCGATTTGTTGCGCATCTGAGCGTTGCGGATGCGCGTGATCATGTCGCCGATCGGATCGTTGACTGCCATCGCGCCCTCCCTACCAGCTCGACTTCACAAGGCCCGGAATCAGGCCCTTCGACCCGAGCTCGCGCAATGCAATACGGCTCAAGCGGTGCTTGCGGTAATAGGCGCGCGGGCGGCCACTCAGCTCACAGCGGTTGCGGATGCGCGTCTTGGAAGAGTTGCGCGGCAACTCCGCCAGTTTCAGTGACGCAGCAAAACGCTCTTCCATCGGCAGCTTCTTATCGTGCGCGATGGCTTTCAGCTTCGCACGCCGGTTGGCGTACTGCTTCGCCATCTTGCGCCGCCTGTTGTTCTTCTCGATCGAACTCTTCTTCGCCATACTTTCACTCCTTGCGGTTCCGCGTATGAGGGACGCCCCTCACTGCCGGAACGGGAAGTTGAACGCGGTGAGCAACGCGCGTGCTTCGTCGTCGGAGCGCGCGCTGGTGCAAACGGTAATATCGAGGCCCCAGGTATCGGTGACCTTGTCGAAATCGATCTCCGGGAAGACCGTGTATTCCTTGATGCCAAGGCTGTAGTTGCCGCGGCCATCGAAGCTCTTGGGGTTAAGCCCGCGGAAATCGCGCACGCGTGGCAACGCGATGTTCACCAGGCGATCCAGGAAGTCATACATGCGCGCCTTGCGCAGCGTGACCTTGCAGCCGATGGCCTGGCCGTCGCGCAACTTGTAGGTCGCGATCGACTTGCGCGACTTGGTGATCACGGCTTTCTGGCCTGCGATCAGCGACAGGTCGCCGGCGGCGTTATCCACCTTCTTTCGGTCGGCAACGCCCTCACCGATGCCCATGTTAAGCACGACCTTCGTGATCGTGGGCACCTGCATGCGGTTCGTGTAGCCGAATTTCTTCGACAGCTCGTCGCGGATGACCTGCTCGTAATGGGTCTTCAGGCGCGCGATATAGTCGGAGCGTTCGCGCGGCTTCTTCACCTTTGGCTCGCCGCCCTTCGGAGCGCCGCCATCCTTGGCGCCTTTCGGAGCGCCCTGCGGCTGCTTCGGCTTCTTGCCTTCGGACTGCTGCTGGGTATCAGCCATCGATCTCGACTCCGGAACGCTTGGCGATGCGCACTTTCTTGCGGGCATCGCCTTCGCCGACGAACTTGAAGCCAACGCGGGTCGGCTTGCCGTCCTTTGGATCGGCGATTGCAAGATTGGACAGGTGGACTGACCCCTCCTTGGAGATGATCCCGCCTTCCTGCTGTGCGGTCTGACGCTGATGGCGCTTGACCATATTGATGCCGCGCACCAGCGCGCGGTTTTCATCGGGGCGCACAGCGATCACCTCGCCGGTGCGGCCTTTATCACGGCCAGCGAGCACGACGACCTTGTCGCCCTTGCGGATCTTGGCTGCCATCAGAGCACCTCCGGGGCGAGCGAGATGATCTTCATGTGATTTTTGGCACGCAGTTCGCGCGGCACTGGCCCGAAAATGCGGGTGCCGACCGGCTCCATCTGCGGCGTGATCAAGACTGCGGCATTGCGGTCAAAGCGAATGACTGAACCATCCGGGCGCTTGATGTCCTTGGAAATGCGCACCACGACTGCCTTCATCACGTCGCCCTTCTTCACGCGACCGCGCGGAATCGCTTCCTTGACCGACACGACTATGACGTCGCCGATGGTGGCATACTTGCGCTTGGAGCCGCCAAGCACCTTGATGCACATGACGCGACGCGCGCCGGAATTGTCGGCCACGTCAAGGTTGGTTTGCATCTGAATCATGATGCGGCTCTCGCTGTCTGGTCGCTCATCACCTTCACTGAACTTTCTGCTTCTTCTCGCCCCGGACCACAGCCCAGCGCTTGAGCTTGGAAATCGGCCGGCGCTCCTCGATCCACACCAGATCGCCAACCGAGTAGGTGTTGGCCTCGTCGTGGGCGTGGTACTTCTTCGAGCGGCGGATCGTCTTCTTCATCGTCGGGTGCGTAAAACGCCGATCGACGCGCACGACAATGGTCTTGTCCTGCTTGTCGCTGACAACAACGCCCTGGAGCGTACGCTTCGGCATCTCTAACCCCTTATTCCTTCGACTTCGTCTTGTTCGTCTTGGCGCGCGACTTTGGTTTCGCAGCGGCCTTCGGTTTGGCGGTTTTCGTCTTCTTCTCGGCTTTTTCGGCCTTCGGGGCCGCCGCAGCCTTTGCTACCGGCTCCGGCATTCCCACGCGTTTCTGCGCGGCGATCGTCTTCATGCGCGCGATGTCGCGCCGGATCACACGCACGCGCGACGTGTTCTCGAGCTGACCGGTCGCCCGCTGGAAGCGCAGATTGAACTGCTCCTTCTTCAGCTTGAGCACTTCGTCATCGAGTTGATCGAGCGTCATCGCTCTTACATCGGCGGCTTTCATCGTCATCACTCGGCGATACGTTCGATAAAACGGGTCTTGACCGGCAGCTTGGCGGCGGCGAGCCCCAGCGCTTCACGAGCAACCGAGACCGGAATGCCGTCGACCTCGAAAAGAATCCGGCCCGGCTTCACGCGCACAACCCAAAGCTCGGGCGTGCCCTTGCCTTTACCCATGCGCACTTCGATCGGCTTTTTAGAAACCGGCACGTCCGGATACACGCGAATCCAGACCCGGCCCGACCGCTTCATGAAGCGCGTGAGCGCGCGGCGGGCGGCCTCGATCTGGCGCGCGGTGACGCGCTCCGGCTCAAGCGCCTTGAGGCCGTATTGGCCGAACGCAAGCGTCGTGCCGCTCGTGGCAATACCATGGATGCGGCCCTTAAACGCCTTGCGAAACTTCGTGCGGATCGGTTGCAACATGACCTAAAACTCTATTCGTCCTCTCAAGCCGCGGTCTCGCGGCGCGGGCGGCTGCTCTCGCCTTCTGCGAGCTTCTTGTCCTGCGCCATCGGATCGTGTTCGAGGATTTCGCCCTTGAAGATCCAGACCTTGACGCCGCAGGTGCCGTAGGTGGTGAAC